>NZ_JBMQQG010000176.1:0-14605 GCF_057362405.1 Ginsengibacter sp. | reverse complement strand
CCAATTTTAAAAACAATATAAGGACAAGCTACAGTTGTCATGTACAACGGATTTTGTTGATATGAGGGTGGATAAAAACATTCATACGGTGCAGCAGCTTTACCTCCTTTCCTGAAATCATTTTCTCTCAGATCATCTATATACGCTTTGGCTAATTGCCTTGCGTTTTTTTCATTCACTACTGCGATGGCATAACAAACCCAGCCTGTTGGTGTGCCCCAGTAAGCGCCGTTTTGATATTCATTTTTGTGAGCCAACGAAACTTCCCATGCTGTTTTCTCATTGTAATCATCTGTAGTCAATATATGCCTGATATTCCCTTTATATGCCAGAGTGCCTTTTTCATAAGCATCTGATAATGCCTGGCACGCTTTGGTGAGATCATTTCCTTCCAAAACATGAAGCCAGACAGCATATGCTGTTGACCATGTATCCGCCTGTTTGCTTTTGCCTGTTGAAGCGCGCAGCATACCTCTTTCATCTGCAAAAGTTGAAGGCAAGGCTTTTTTAATTGATGCGGCAATTTGTTTATATCGACCAGCTTTTAATGGTTGATGGATCTTTTCAAAGAGTTCAGCCATTTCGTTGGCTGCCCGGTATTTTAAAAGAGAGGGAAAGCAAAGATCTCCTGTAATTTCTTCCGCGTCTCTGAATCCAAAATCTACTCCCCTGAAAGCATCATTGGTGTATACAATATCATTACCTGCCCTGGCAGGAGGAACTTTAAATGCCATTTCTAACCGATCTATCAAACGGGTTCCATTAATTTCTTTATTAAGCAAAATAACATCCGAAGTAGTTTTTACATAATAAGATGCCATATGGATAAAAAAAAACTGGTCGCAATAAGGAGGCGTCATTCCAAATAGTTTTGTTCCCTGCTCTTCATAGCTATATGTGCCGGGATAATAAATAGGCAAACTATTATCAATGCGTATATGATCGGCAATGGCACCCAGAGGAACAAGGCTTCCATTTTTTGTAATCCATGTTTGATCGCATTGTGTAGATGCAGCAAGTAAAAGCATATGCTTTTGTTCTTTGCCGGTGATAAAGCCTGTTTCTAACGACATCGCGTAATCTCTTATCCAGAACGCCGGATAAGCATTTCGGCCACCCGGCCTGATCAACACACTACCGGTATTATTTGCACCGTGAGATGGAATCGATTGTCCCGGAAAAATTCTGGCACTGTCTATAACGGTTTCCGTAATTTTTTTTAAAAAAAGGAAATCATCTTTACTTACGAGCGCTTGTTGTTGCTGCGAGAAACAAAATGCATGAATAAATATGCTGAGTACAAGTATGACAATACGAACCATAACCCGTTTTTAAATTACAATATAGTTTTTTAAAAATATAATCAGCCAAGGCGTAAGAAAAACCTTAGTAGCAATCAAACCGGATTTTTGTGAACCGCATTACTTTATTCTTAACTCAGTGATATAATCCGGATGAATGGGTTTACAAAATGCAGTGTTCAGTTAGCTACAAAAACATCGGTGTAACTCCCATGCATACACGAACTTCGGGCAACTGGAAGTGAGGCTTTGCTCGCGGCAAAATTCTTTCAGCATCGGGGAAAATTGGTTTATTTAGAAAATTTGTAATTGGGAAGGGCCACAAAAAATGTCCGTAGTCAAAGACCTACGGACAGCAGTACTTATAAAATTGAACAAGGCAAAGGATGATCGCGGAGTTGAAATATTCAGCTTATTTGTAGTACATTTAGTTTGCCAAAATAACTATTATGAGAGTTTCCAATTTTTTTTGTACGTTAATGTTGATATTATCGTTCGCTTCCTGCTCTAAGAAAAATGACACAACTACCACACCCGTTAATCCGCCACCTCCGCCGTCACCACCGGTAACCGTATCGAATACAAAAGTTTACGTGGCTGGGTATACAGTCTCGGGAAATATCAGCAATGCAGTTTACTGGATAAATGATAGTCTAATAACCTTACCAGGTGCAAACGCTTCAAGTGAGGCAATTACGGTCTCAGGAAATGATATCTACGTGGCCGGTAATGTAAATGACAGCCTGGGCTATTGGAAAAACAACCAATTTGTTTCGTTATATCAGGCATCGGCAGGATATCAAATCTCAATTACAGTTGCCGGAAGCGATGTATATGTTGCGGGCAATGTATTAAGTAATGGAAATTCTGTTGCAACTTATTGGAAGAATGGAACAAAAATTAATCTTACAACCGATACAATTAATGCAGAAGCGAATGCCATTGCAGTATCCGGTACAGATGTATATGTAGCAGGGATAGTCGGAAATGAAGCTGCCTATTGGAAAAACGGTATAGAAACACCGCTTACTGATGGAAGCAGGACAGCCTATGCGAATGCAATAACACTATCCGGCTCTGATATATTTGTCGCCGGAGGCGAAAATGATGCGTCAGGAACGCATCTCCTCGCAAAGTATTGGAAGAATGGAACTCCATATTTAGTTAGCGATACGACACATACAGCAGTTCTGTTTGGTATGGCTGTGTCAGGTAAAAATGTATATGTTTCAGGATATGATAAGTATGGGCCTACCAGTTCCGGTAATCCCTTTTTAGCTGCTTATTGGAGCAATGGCATGCCGTCCTTATTGACTAATAATTTTGGCATTGCCTCTTCAGTTGCTGCTGATAGTGCTGCTGTATATGTGGCCTATTCAGGTCCATATTCCGGGAATTATGCATTGGCATTATATTCTAAAAATGGATTGAGCCACCTATTACCTGCGGGTTCAATAAGTGCAACAGCGTACGGCATATTTTTAAAATAACAAGATTTGCTCGCCGTGTTAGCCAAGGCATATAAAATGTTGCATGACGCAAGTCTGGGGCCTAGCTTCTGCCTGGGTTCACACAAAGACCGCGAAAGGAAGGGAACACCTACGAAGGCTAAGCAAAGACATGGCTAACGCACAAGGCTATGCGACAAAGCCTGGACTAAACAACCCTTTTTATATGTGTGGACTAAATAGGGGAACACCGACGGAGGCTGTGTAGTTCTTCTCAAAGTCGAAAGAATATGGAAATTGAATAAAAGCGAGAACATTACGCAACGTTAAGAATAAATATGTTGTCAAGCTTAAAACAGGTTTATGAAAACCATAATATTTAGTTTTATACTCATTCTTCTTGCGCCGGGATGTCGTAAGAGTAATGATAGTAGCAATATAGCCTCTAATGAAATTTTTCCTGGTAAGGTAGGAGACACATGGCGTTATTTAGTTTATGACACAACGACCGGAGGGGGTAGTTCGCAATATTATCTTGAAGTATCCATAATTGCAGACACCACTTTGGCGGGAGGAATACAAGCTACTATGTGGAAATATCAATATCCCAACTTTGCAGATACCAGCTTTGTCATTCTAAAAGGAGACACGATCCGGTATTTGAGTAATACAAATAACTTGTCATTGATAAAGCAATATGTAATTCCTTTTAGTGTAAATTCTTCATGGCCAAACCCTTTATGTGACCATAGTCAAGTAAGGGTCAGTGAAAGATCCGGTGTTGCTGTAGGCCAAACATACTTTTTAAATAGTTTTCACTTGACAAGCCAATCGGGGTGCCCTGATTTCTCTTTTGTTGAAGATGAGTGGATGGTAAATAATATTGGACTTGTACAAAGTTATTTCAACCCATCAGGTTCATTTATAGTAGCTACGCATATTACCAAGTGGTTACTGATGAGGTACAATCTTAAATAGGTATAATATACAATACGCGGGGCTCAGCCTTTCACAGAATAAACTATCGGTTACCAGGACCCTAATGTGAAACCCCGACAACGAAAGAACGCTGCGCCGTTTGAAGCCAAATTACAAAGTAATATGGATTGGCTAAGTTCACGAGAAAGCAAGAGTGAGCTTATTAGATTGATATGGTCTCCGGCATCGGGGTTTCCGGCAAGATTACTTTATATCGGAAGCCTGTACACTGAAAACTCCGCTGAGGCACAAAACTTAACACGACTGGTCCCGTTTTCGCAAAGTATGGCTAACGCACAAGGCTATTCGAAAAAGTACATGCGCTAACCAACCCTTTCTATCTGCCCGGTCTAAAAAGGGGTGACAGCCGCCTGGCAATGGTAAAAGAAAGGAAGCGCTGATACATGCTGCATTACTTACCACTTATCCCTATAATAAAACCTTTGAATATAAAAATCTGTTATTTTACTATCTCTTCAGGATTTCTCTAAAATTTTAAAAGAACTTCGCGATCCAAATAAATTTGACCTTGTGATGAAAATATTTTTACCTGCCCTTATATGTTTATTTAGTTTCCCGGTTTTTGCCCAAAAGTCCAAAAAAGAAAAAGAGGGGTATAATATAACCGGAACGTTGTTGGACTCACTTTCCGGCCATCCCCTGGAATATGCTACCATATCTGTTTTCCCCGAAGGAGCAAAGAAGCCGGTAAACGGCGCCGTTTCGGATATCAAGGGTAACTTCGTTGTAAATGGGGTAGCAGCGGGAACCTATAAAGTAGTGGCAGAATGTATTGGCTATAAACCCCGGACCTTTTACAACATTACCACTAACAAAGAACATCCGTCCATCGATATAAAAGATATTTCCCTGCAATCAAAGGTTACCGAAATGCAGGGAATTACCATCTCCGCACAGCCAAAGATTATTGAAAACAAGATTGATAAAATGGTCTTTAATGCAGAAAGAGATCTTACATCGCAAGTGGGTGTTGCTACGGATCTTTTAAAAAAAATACCGCAGGTTTCGGTAGATGTTGATGGAAATGTAGAATTAGCCGGCAGTTCAAGCATCCGTTTTTTGATCAATGGAAAACCATCTGCAGCATTTGGAAGTGATATTGCCGAGGTATTACAAGCCATCCCGGCCAGCCAGATAAAAAGTGTGGAGGTGATAACAACCCCCGGTGCAAAATATGATGCATCTGGGTTGGGAGGTATCATAAATATCATTCTAAAGAAAAATAATTCGCAGGGGATAAATGGAAATGTATCACTTACCGGGGGTACCCGAACAGAAAACGGCTCCTTTAACTTTAATGCCAGGAAAGGAAGATTTGGAATGAATGCACATGTAAGCGGAAATGCCCGGTTGAAAGCCGAATCTCTCTCTTCTTCTGACAGGCTTACCAAAGACACCTCGGCAAATACTACTGTTTTATTACAACAGGCGAGTTCCGGCTATGACCAGAGAAGCGGCTATGAAACCGGTCTTGGCTTTGATTATGATATCAATGACCACAATAGTATTACGGGCGCACTTTCATTTAGAAATTTCGGTCATAAAAGTTCAGGTGTTAATAACCAGGCACAGGATACGAAAGACATTAGCGGGAACCTTCTTTCAGATATTGAAAACTCCATCACGTCGAACCATACTTTTCATTTTCACAATGTAGATGCCAGCCTTGATTATAAAAAAACATTTACCAAAGATGGGCAGGAATTGGATTTGTCTTTTAATAGCAGTTCTGGAAACCGCAATGTAAATGATAATAATTACCAGTACGCATTACCGCAGGATTCACTCGTTTACAGTACGAAAGGCAATAACCCAGGTACCCAAAAAGAAACAGAAATACGCCTGGATTATACGCAACCCATTAAAAAGAATTTTCTGCTGGGAGTGGGAAGCAAACTCAGTTTGTATGATATTGCCGGCAATGCTAATGTAATGGAACTAAATGGACCCGGTGGCTACATAAAGAATAATTATTTGTCCAACATCCTGGATTATCATCAAAAAGTATATGCGCTTTATGCAGAAATGACCTTCCCGGTATTTAATTGGTTTAATGCCAAAATAGGAGAACGATATGAACGTACGGAAATCAATTCCTATTTTTCTGATGCACAACAACAGGCTAAAATTCCGGGCTATAATACTTTTGTGCCCTCCATCTTTTTCTCTAAGAAACTAACGGATAACTCGCAATTAAAACTTAGCTATACCAAAAGGATTGAAAGACCGGAATACTGGGATTTAAATCCTTTTATTAATACAAGCGATCCCAAAAATCTTTCAACAGGAAATCCATACCTGACACCCGAAATTGGCAAAAGGTATGAGTTGGGCTATAGCCTGGATGCGGATAAAATCGGGTCTTTCATGGTCAATTTGTTCTACCGGGTAAATGATCATGATATTCAACCTTACATCGTGTATTATCCTTCCCTACAGGTTGGCGACACTACTTATACAGATGTAGCGTTAAGTACCAATCAAAACATAGGAAGGGAAAATAATTATGGCGTCAATTTTTTCGCTTCAGCAAAGTTTTTTTCAAAGCTGGATATGAGAACCAACGTGTTTTTTTATGAAAGGCATACCATCAATACGATTGACAAAGGGTATAATTACAATAGTTTCAATTACCACGTTAACCTGAATGCAGATTACCAATTTTCCAAAACACTCCTGGCTGAATTTTTTGGTGATTTCAGATCGGCAAGGCATGAAGCGCAAGGCACCTATCCATCTTTTACTTCTTATAGCCTTGCAGTGCGTAAACAATTTTGGAATAAAAAAGCGAGCATTGCACTTACCGCATCCAATCCTTTTCAGAAAAATCTTTATATGAAAACAAAAGTTTTCGGACCCGGTTTTACAATAAATCAAACACGCACCATTCCTTTCCGTTCTATCGGTATTAATTTCACCTGGAAATTTGGCAGACTAGAATTCAAAAAAGATAAGGAAAAGGTTAATGATAGCTTGAATCCTCCTGCTGAAAACGGGTAACTGATGTTTGACTCGTCCTAAAAAAGTTTACAGGTTAATAGATAAATCCCGAGATTGCTTTTGGTCTCCCGGAGGGGTTTTTTATAGAATAAACTATCCATTACCAGGACCCTGGTGTGAAACCCCGACGACGAAAGAACGCTCCGCCCGTTTGCAGCTGAACTTCAAAGTAATATTGATTGGCAAAGTTCACGATAAAGCAAAAGCGGGCTTATTAAATTGATACAGTATCCGGCATTGGGGTTTCCGGCAAGGTTACTTTATTCTATTACTTCAATTCCACTTCGGCAACTTCCTGAAAATTGAGTATCGTTTTTTTTAATTGACGCATAGTAATGATAACGTTAATATATTGTTCGATTACCTTGCGACAAAAATCTATCCTGTATAAATACATTTAAAAATGAACTATCGCAAATTCGGAAATACGGACTTATTGGTAAGTGAAGTTGGATTTGGTGCCTGGGCAATTGGTGGTGGCGTTATGATTGGTAACACCGCTATTGGCTGGGGAGAAGCGAATGACGATGCTTCAACGACAGCTATTCATAAATCGTTGGAAGTGGGTATTAATTTTTTTGATACGGCTGACATTTACGGGCTGGGCCATTCGGAAGAACTGCTGGGGAATATTGTCGGAAACAAAAAGGATATCATCATTGCAACCAAGGTGGGCAATGTATCCCGGAACGATCAGTTCACTTTTGATTATAGCAAAGAATATATTTTAGAAGCCTGTGAAAAAAGTTTGAAAAGGCTCAGGCGCGAAACGATCGATTACTACCAGTTGCATACTGCCCGGTTATTGCACCTGCAACAGGGCGATTGTATAGAAGCCATGCAATTGTTACAACAAAGCGGGAAGATAAGATACTGGGGTTTGTCATTGAACACATACGAACCGTTTGCCGAGGCAAATTATTTGTTGGAAAATAAATTAGGAAGTGGTTTTCAGTTGGTATTAAATATCCTGAATCAAAAAGCGGTGCCCATTATAAAACAGGCAGGTGCGGCAGGATATGGCATAATAGCGAGGATGCCGCTGCAATTTGGGCTGCTCACCGGTAAATTTGATGCGGGTGTAAATTTCGCCGCTAATGATCATCGCAAAAAAAGAGTAACGAAAGATGTGGTTGACGCCTGCAACATTCATCTGCAGCAGGTTTGGAACCTCTGCGAAAAATACCAGCTAACGAAAACGCAACTGGCACTCAGCTATATTTTGAGTTATCCTCAAATATCAACGGTTATTCCCGGTATCAGGACGGCCGAACAAGCCGAAAGTAATACTAACGGGCTTGTTCAATTAGCAAAAGAAGATGTAAAATTTATTGAGGAACTAGGTACTGGTGATTTTGTTGAAGTGATGAATCTTATCCGGCAAAAGGAGGAATAGAAATATACTTTTTGGGAGCAGGACCCGGAGCGCAGACGGTATATAAATCGATGAATTGCACGGGAGTGCGGGGCATTTATCCTGTCCGTGAAACATCCCTGTTCAAAAATTTGTTTATATTCGCTTACTGTTCGCTTATGCCAAAACTTTCTTCACCTAGATTTTCTACTTATGAAAATTCCTTTGCTTCTCATTCTCGCAATCACCCCAGCTTTTATTTTTTCACAATCAACCAATCAGCAGTGGGAGTGGGCCAGGTCTTTTGGCGGAACAGGTACCGATAGCGCAAGGGATATCAAAATAAAAAATGGTTTCCTGTATGTTGCAGGCACTTTTACTTCACCACAGATTAACTGGGATAATACCACATTGACTAACGCAGGAGGTAAAGATATTTTTATTGCCAAATTAGATACCACCGGTAAAACTATTTGGGTGGAAAGTTTTGGCGGACGGGGTGATGAAGAGGTCTTGCAACTGGAAGTGAATAATAACGGAGATGCAGCTGTTTGGTGCACTTCATCGGGAAACAATATTGTTATTGGAAGTAATACACTTACCAACCCTGCAAATTTCTACGTTAAGGTGGATAAGGACGGCTATATCCTCAACAGCAATAACCCACCCGCCTCGTGTGTCTATGAAGATTTCGATATAGGCGATGATGGTTCTGTATACTTTAGCGGGCACTATTCGGATGTTTTCAACTTCGGCGGACAGGTTGCAGATACTTCGAAAGCAAAGAAAGGCGCTGTTATTTTTAAATATAATGCGGACGGCTCTGAGGCATGGGCTAGATACATTGTCTTGTATCCTAATCC
Organism: Ginsengibacter sp.; assembly: GCF_057362405.1. Lineage (NCBI taxonomy): Bacteria > Pseudomonadati > Bacteroidota > Chitinophagia > Chitinophagales > Chitinophagaceae > Ginsengibacter > Ginsengibacter sp. The sequence continues at coordinate 5,640 of NZ_JBMQQG010000176.1, read as the reverse complement.
CTTTTATTTCGGTCCTCCTGTGGACCAAACTCCCTCGATGAGAATCGAATATTCCGGCTTTGATAATTCGCTTTCATTTCTTTTTTATGATGGTTCTGTTTACGACGTGGCCGATACCTGGGATTATTCTCATTTAGGCAATCCGGATGTAATTATGGGAGGAGGAGGCACGGCTAATATCGTCGGCAAAATGACTGATACAGCCTTAAATTATCTAGGTAGTTACCCTGATGGCACATTTAAAGGTCACGTTTATGATTTTGAAACGGGTAATAGTAATGGGTTACATTTTTCATACTATGGATATGAAATTTTAACGGGCTATTTCTTTTATGTAAGAAAGGATTTTGATGAAACCAGGCAAACAATAAGAAAGTGGTTCGAATCGGCGGGAGGGGAACCTGACACGGGTGATATTGTGAAAATTGCTGCAGGCACACTAAGAACAAGTGAAAATGGGATGTACGAACTCTTCAATCACCACAATGCAAATAACAATAATCCAACTAACAATCTTGAAATACTGGACACCAATCTTGTTAGTAGAAAATTGATTTCGATTCCGGCATTTGGCCAGCAAACGTGGCTCAGCAAAAGTTTTACTGATACGAACGCTGTTTACTTTGCTGATAGTTATTACAACACATCGGTTCAGCTCAATGGTAACATCACCGGAGCAGGTATTATTCCAATTCAAAACAACGGGCAGTGTAATATATTTATTGGAAAATATAATATACACGGCAACCCGGGGATAACATTACTCCCTTCACCGGACAGGTTCAGGATATGCTCCGATTCCGTATCCCTGAACCTGGAAATCGCAAGCGGCGGTACAGGGCCCTTAACCTTTCGCTGGAAACCTGCATCCATTGTAAGCGATTCCACTATATTGAATCCTAAGGTTTTTACAACGGCGGATTCAGTAATTGCCACACTCACCATTACAGATAGTACAGGTAAGCTCTTTACAAAAAATTTTACTTTTTTTAAAGGCAGTATAATAGACCTAAGGCTTGTGCCAAGTGATACAATTGCCTGCCGGAAAGACACGATAACCCTGTCGCTTGCAGGCACTCAATTTATCCCTTGTTACTATTCTGCTTTCGGAGGATATTTATACACACCCATTTTTAATTCCATTACAGACGTACAGAAATACATAATGACGGGTGATCAAAAACTAACGTTATACTCTTACAATGATCCCTCTTTACCACCATCGCAATATTGTATAGCTTCGGCCGTACAGATTAGTACAAGCAAATCTTTCGCAACCCCACATGTCACTATTTGCCAGGGCGGTTCTTACTTTTTTCCTGATGGCAACGAGGCGGTCAATGTTCATCACCCGATCGTCTATACATGCACCATCAAGTCTTCTGTAGTTTGCGATAGTGTCATTACTACTTATTTGGGTATTGATACATTACCTGTAACGAATGAAATCCGCAAGGTATGCAAGGGAGCAAGCTTTACCTTTCCGGACGGTTGGACAATTGCCAATGTACAGGATGACATAACTTATACGAGTTATCTGCATTCATCTTCTGGTTGCGATACGATGACTATCACAACATATATGCAGGTAGTCAATGCCGTGAATACTGTTCAGGACACAGCTATTTGCAGCGGAAGTTCCTACACCTTCCCGGATGATTCTACATTTAGCAACATTCAATCACCTATATCTCACATCAGTCATTTACAAAGCGTGTATAGTTGCGATAGTAGCATTACGACAAATATTACGCTGTATCCATTAAACCAGTCTACACAAAGCGTAACGGTGTGTGCGGGTGCCAGCTATACTTTTGCTAACGATACCACAATAAATAATATTACTTCACCGCTTACGCATACAAGTCATTTCACTTCAATCAATGGTTGTGACAGCAGCATAAACTACAACGTGTCTGTGGTAAGCATCGATACCAGTATTGAAAAAAACGGAAAAACCCTTACCGCTAATTTTTCCAATAGTAATTATCAATGGCTTAATTGTACTACTGCTTACTCGGCAATTACTGATTCTATCAACCAATCTTTTACAGCCTCTTTTATCGGTGATTACGCAGTGAAAATTACAAGCCAGGGCTGTATCGATACTTCCGCCTGCTATGCTGTAACTGCCTCCGATCTAGGTTTAGGAGGAACGACAGAAGTAAATATATACCCGGTTCCTTCAAAAAGTACATTCATGGTTACAATAAAAACACCCTCATACGCGACTGTGAACCTTGTTTTGTACGATTTCCAGGGTAATAGAATATACGCAACATCTGTAAGCTTGCTACCAGGTATCAACACCGTCAGCCAAAATATCAGCAATCTGGCCAATGGTACGTACACACTGCGATTAATAAACAGGCAGACAGGGGAAACTATTACGAAGAGAATAATAAAAAACTAGAATAATGTTCAGTTTTTTTATTGTGAGATTAGGTATACGGGAACAGCCCCGATGAGCATAATTTTAATATTTTTTTGCCCTAAGCATTCGAGAAAGGGGTCAGATGTAAGCCCCTGTCTCCGGCAGGGTTATTCACTACTACTAAAGGAAAATGGCGCGGTAATATGAGAGCAGTCCGTTTTAGTTTTTTGCAGGGGAGTCGGCGAGTGAAAGTCAAAAGAACAGAGTTATTTTTAACTTACCGCTAGCCCTTTTCGTGAGACCCAGTTACGATATTATGGGGAGGGGAATGTACTTGCTCTTTCGAGAAGCACCAATGATACCTAACAGGTACGCATCCTAAAGTGGAGATCAAATCATTCATAAGCTGTTGCGGCGCGCCTGGCATTGAAAGGGTATTCGCGGATAATACCGGCTTGTTTCTACTGATTGTTATATAGCAATGTGATTTTATCTCCCGGCTTTGCCAGGTGTTTTTTCAGAATTTCCTGGTGAATTTCTTCCGGTTGTTTTACTCCGTTAACTATGAGCGACTCGTTCGAGAGTTGAATAGAAAGATTATCCCTGCTGGTGATAATGTTGTCTTTTTCCAGATCACTCACGATATCTTCGGCGATAGAATTGCGGGATAAAGAAATGGTGCCGGTAGTAAGAGTAAGTCCGGTGGAAGTAATGGTTGCGACTTTTGCAGGGTTTACGTTGATTTTTGAATTCACCGAAATCGCTGACGGTTTAGAATAGACGGCTGTCGCATTGCCGGCAACAGCTACAAGTTCTTCGTTTACGGTTGATGTTGCTGACACAGTCGGCATAACAGTAATTGCCGGCCTAACAGTTACTACCGGTTTTGTATAGACGCTGCTTGTTACTTTAACTGAATCCTTTCGAATTAATTCCAATTTCTTCTGCTGCAGTTCCAATTCTTCCACTTTTTTCTGTAATTCAATTTGCTTTCTTTTGAGTTTTTCTTCTTGTTGTATCATATCCTGCTGCATCCTCTGAGCCTGTATTTTCATCGATGAATCATTTTTCTGCATATACTCCGCCTGTTTTTGCATTTGCACTTCCTGTTGTTCCATCAATTCTTTTTGTCTTAGCATGTCCGTTTTTGCGAGTTCACTTTGTTCCTTCATTTTTTTGGAGTCTGTCTCCATCGCTTCCGCCTGCTCCCTCAGGCGTTCCTTTTGCAGGGCCAGCGTGTCGGATTGCAGCTTTAGTTTTATTTCCTGTTCCTTCATTCGAGCATGAATTTTTTCAATCATTGGCTGGTATTGTGCATACTGATCTGTCGGTATTTTCTTTCCGTTGATAAATAATTCTTTTATCTCGCTACCCTCTTCCTTTAGCTCCACACGTTTGCCATCTATATCTCCTTTGAAATTCATATTGTACTCGTCAGCGGTTGTATCTTTTTTAGGAATTGTATCCGTATAAGCGGAATATCTTTCGGTAAGTTTACTATCATTGCGTTGAGACGCGGTGTTTGTTAGGCTGTTTTGTACTATTACTTGTTCGGGCACTTCATTCCTCTTTTTTACATTGGGTGTATCTTTTTCTTTTTGTGGGTTAAATGCCACAGTTGCAAGGCAGGTAATTATAATGCCTGATGTCAATACCAGTTTTTCCATAGTGTTAAGTGTTTTATTATTGTTGGTTATAATTCGTTTTACCCTGTTCAGCAAATGATTTTTTGAGCCTGCAAAAGTGGCTGCATATTTTACGGCGGCATGATACTCCTGGAAGGTTACCAGTGCGTGAATAAATTTTTTTTTATCCTGTGTAATTGAAAGAGCGATATCATCACAACAACTTTCCCTTTCATTTTTTATGAGTGATGAAATCCATAATACAGCAGGATTAAAGAAGAAAAATATTTCAGCAAATTGTTGCAGCAGGTTCACCAAAAAATCGTTCCGTTTAATGTGCGCCAGCTCATGCAACAATATTGCTTCAACTTCGTCTACGGGTAACGTATTTAGCAAACCAATGGGAAATAACAACACAGGCTTCAGGTGGCCAATAACCATCGGCACTTTTGCAAGCGACGACTGCAGGAATATAACAGGTTTTTTAATGGCAAGCTTTTCGGAAAGTTCATGCAGCCTTTGGTTCCAGTGATCGCCTGCTTCCATTATCCATCTTCTCTTCAAACGCTGCAATGAATGTAATCCCGATATAAGTTGCAGGCATCTGAAAATAATCACCATTAACCATATAGAAACAATAATACCCGCATTTGCCCGGATGAAGGAAAGGGTTACATCCAGGATGTTTTTTGGGTTAAGTTGAACGGCAACTGGCTGGATGGCTGTTGAAGTAGTGGCAACAATCATTGCTTTATCGCTATCAGTAGCAACATGCGTTTCATCTGTAAAGGCTGAATAGAATTCCAGCACCATGCTCAGTGCAAACACAGCCAATAAACCCGTTAGCAGTTGATACCTTAATTGCGGCCCGTGTTTTTTTGTAAGTGTGATAATGATCCCTGCGAGTAAGGCCGCTATGGCGCCGATCCACAGTGAATCAACGAGCATAACGAATACAGCGTGCATGCCCGTTATATTAAATAAGTTATTGAAAACGTTTGTTGACATGATGATTTATTGAGCATATTTATTTTTTAGTATCCATTTTACTCAGCAACTCTTTTATTGCCTGCAATTCCTTTTTGTTTGTTTTCTTGTTGCCAAGCAGCTGCATAACAAGGCTGCTGGCTGAGCCTTTATAGAGGTTGTCTACAAATTTTTCAAGCAGTGCATTCTTTGTTTTCAGTTCAGGCTCAGCAGGGCTATATACGTGTTTCATATTGGTGTCATCTCTTTTTAGCAAGCCCTTGTCCTGCATTATCTGCATTAGTTTCAAAGTGGACGTGTATTGTACTGCTCTTGTTTGTTCGTTGAGCTTGTCGTTAACTTGCCTTACGGTGGATGGGCCAATTTCCCAGAGCACCTTCAATATTTCCAGTTCCGATTTGGTGGGTTCAGCCCTCGACTGATGACTGTCTTTTTTATCTTTCATTTTTTAAAGGTAGGAAATTTTTCGTACGAAAAAAGATTTATGAAATATTTTTTTTGAAAAAGAGGTATTTGTACTTGAGTAATCGCGAGAAAAATGGCTGTTACCAGAACTTGTTATTCTTTGAAACTTTTGCGTGCCCCTTTGATAACCGGCCCGGCATGCTAATCAAGCCAATATCTGTTATCTTCGATAACATAAAAGCTTTTCTG
>NZ_JBMQQG010000175.1:0-37371 GCF_057362405.1 Ginsengibacter sp. | reverse complement strand
CATGATTATAAACCTTTGCCTTCGTTTAAGCCTGGCTGTGAGGTTACCGAAACAGGTAAACAACTGGAGATAATATATCCGGTTCAGAACGCGAAAATTTATGTGCCGTTGGAAATTGATGGCAAGCGGGGAAAAACTATTTTTACTGCGGCGAACCGAAAACCGGGAAGTAAAATCTTCTGGCACCTTGACGATGACTATATTGGCACGACGATAAATTTCCATCAGATGGCATTAAGTCCGGCTCCCGGAAAACATTTGCTTACTATTGTGGATGAAAATGGCGAAAGTGTTAGCAGGGAGTTTGAGATTTTGGAGAAGGAGAAATGACATATACGAAGTACGATGTTTGATGTACGATGTCGTTACTGCACATAATTTTGGTCCTTTCACAATCCACACCCGCCGAAGGTTTTGTTCCCTCTCCTTTTGGAGAGGGGTTGGGGTGAGGCTAAATAAATATTAATGAATACTTATCAACAATCTTTTTTTAAATTGGTGCATCATCCGTTTAAATTCAACCTGTTTATATTTTATAAACTACCGGCAGCATTTTTTTCAGGCGTTAGAGTCAGAGAACTGACCGAAGAACGATGCATTACATCTGTTCCTTATAAATGGCTTACGCAAAATCCGTTTCGTTCTATTTATTTTGCTTCACTTGCTATGGCAGCCGAGATGAGTACCGGCGTGATTGCATTAAGTAATGTCTATAAAAGAAAGCCATTAATATCAATGCTCGTTACAAAAATGGAAGCGATCTATTTTAAAAAAGCAACAGGAGCCATTTTTTTTACTTGTGAGCAAGGCAAGGATATTACATCCACAATAGATGAAGCAATTGCAACAGGAGAAGGAAGAAGTATTGTGGCGAAATCAACCGGGAAAAATAAATCGGGAGAAATAGTAGCAGAATTTTTATTTACATGGTCGTTTAAATCTAAGACCGCTAAGATTAAAGTCTCATAAATCATTTTGTAATTTGATTTCTTATCTTCAATATTCAATGCTTAAATATTAAAACGTATTATGAAGATTGCATTTCACGGCGCAGCCCGCACGGTAACTGGTTCCAAACATTTACTCACTTTAAAAAATGGCAAAAAATATTTACTGGATTGCGGTATGTTCCAGGGTGTGGGCGATGAGACTGAGGAGTTAAATCGTGATTTTGGTTTCGTTCCTGCAGAATTAGATTATCTAATTCTGTCGCATGCTCATGTGGATCATTGTGGCCTTATTCCAAAGTTGGTTAAAGAGGGCTTTGCAGGGAAGATTTTTGCAACAGATGCAACAAAAGACTTGTCTGCAATTCTCATGGCAGATAGTGCAGGCATCCAGGAAAATGATTTGAAGTTTGAAAACAAAACCCGTGCCGTGCAAGGCAGGCCTTACCTGCAACCATTATATACAACAGAAGATGCAGTAAAAGCATTGGATTATTTTGAGATCGTCGAATATGGACAATGGCATCGCATAGACGAAAATGTTCAGTTCATGTATTTGGATGCCGGCCACATAATCGGCAGCACAACTGTTCATTTAAAAATAAACGAAAACGGAAAAGAGACGCATCTTACTTTCTCGGGAGATGTTGGGAGATACCGGGATGTAATATTAAAATCCCCCGAAGTTTTTCCGCAGGCGGATTATATAATTATGGAATCTACTTATGGAAATAAATTACACGATGAAGTTACCGGTACGGCTGATGCCTTGTTGCAATGGATAACAAAAACATGTTTACAGAAAAAAGGGAAATTGATTATCCCGGCATTTAGTGTAGGCCGCACGCAGGAGATATTATTTTTTTTAAACCAGCTTGAAAATGAAAACCGCCTGCCTCCCTTGAAATATTTTGTAGATAGTCCTTTAAGTCTTGAAGCTACCGTTATTATTAAAAGCTACCCTCAATATTTTAATAACCGTATTCAAAAATTATTACAAAGCGATAATGATCCGTTTGGTTTTAAAGGACTGCATTTCATTAAATCCGTAGAAGAAAGTAAGTCTTTAAATTACCTGAACGAGCCCTGCGTAATTATTTCAGCAAGTGGTATGGCCGAAGCGGGACGGGTTAAACATCACATCAGCAATAATATTGAGAACAGTCGAAATTCCATTTTATTTTCCGGTTACTGCGAACCCAATTCATTAGGAGGCAGGTTAAAATTGCATCCGAAAGAAGTTGGCATATTCGGACAAACACATGAAGTGCATGCAGAGATAGGTGAAATACAAAGTATGAGCGCTCATGGCGATTATAATGATTTGAGCCAATGGCTTGCCTGCCAGGATACTAAACAAGTAAAGAAATTATTTTTGGTGCACGGCGAATACGATGTACAGTTAGATTTTAAAAACCGTTTAATGAGTAAAGGATTTACTGATGTTGAAATTCCGCCGAGGCATTGGGAAATTGGATTGACATAAATGTTTCTGCTTATCATCGCACTTTTCTTTTCAGAAAATATGATTCAAAATAAAAATAACTTATCACGCTAATAAAGTAACTTATTATAAGGCAAACAAACAGGGAAACGCCGTTTGCAGCCTCTTCGTTAAAATTTCCCGATTTCACCAGCCAATTTTCAATTCTGAGTTGCAAACTTCTCAAGATTATTAAATGGAAAATGTATAAGCCATAAGAAATTCTTCCTGTAAATTTTAACCATGGATAATTAAATATTGTGGATAATAGTCTATTGGAGTTATTGGTTGCATATTCAATTAACCCTGCAAATGTTGCTGCAATTAAACTGAATCCAATTGTGCTCAGAAATGGATTGTTACCATTTGCATTGCCGGTTAAGAATATTCCGGCAATAATAATTATGAATGCACCCAGGTAATAAAATGAAGGCACCGTGTTATTTCTATTTTTTTGAAAAATATATAAACAAGCCCCTATTAAAAAGCCATCCATTCTGCAAAACGAATTGTAGAAATAATATTTGTAATCTAAAATGCCCGGATGATTTATGTATAGTACCGTTCTTACAATTATTATTGAAATGATGATTGTAAAAATGAGGTTGAAAAAATATTTCTTTTGCCAGAACAAGTATAAAAGAAAGGGCCACACAAGATAAAATTGTTCCTCAACAGCCAGCGACCAGAAGTGGTCTAAAAAATTTTCCTTTAATCCATTGTAAAATATCAAACTCCAGTTTTGAAAAAACAGTGCAAAACTTAACCAGTTATGATTGTAGAATTCAAATAAATATAAGTTTTGCTTTTTTACCAGCAAATTGAACCCGACATAAAATATAATAAGAACGAGATAATACAATGGCAAAATTCTCAATGCCCTGTTTATATAAAATTTTTGCAGAGAATTTTTTTGTTGTTGTAGAGCGATAAGCCTGGATGTTATTAAGTAACCGGACAAAACAAAAAACAGATCAACGCCACACCATCCGAATGAAAATAAAGGAACGTTGCCCCAATAATGAAATGATAGTACCAATATTATTGCCAAACCCCTTATGCCATCCAATTGCGGGATATGGCCTTTTGGTTCAGTTGTTTGGTTTTTCATTAATAGTCTGAAATTTTATTTGATCGTTATTTTTTTTGGTTGAATGCCAATACGATTATACCGGGATAAATATCACTTAAAATATTTGATGGGTTTAATGCCGGCGAGTCTTGTAATATTAAATCTTTTTGATAACGTGTTTTATAATAAAGAATAAAATAATTGATGCGATATTCTTTGACAGCATCGATAACTTCCTGTGTATTATAATCTGTAGTAAAAGGACCGTAATGTCTGCAATTAGCGAGATAATTTATTATAACGGATTCGGAAAAATCTTCGCTGCTTTGATTGCAAAATAGCACGTTGCCATTAATATTCTTTTCTTTTAAGGCAGCAGCAATTTCAAAATAATTTTTGCCAGCTCCATGTTGATTTTTCAATTCGATAATTGGATATAAATAAAAACTTCCGATAATTACCAGGCTGAATAAATACAGGTATTTTTTATTGAAAGAAAAGTTGTCAATTAAAAGAGAAAATAATATCGCCGCGAGAAGTAATACAGATAGACTAACGATCCACAGATATCTCGGTTCAGAATGAAATAATAAAAAACCGGATGGCCAAATAATAATAAAGCTCAGAAGTACTGTCAAATTATTTTGGTTCGAAAAACTTCTCAACCTGGCAGCAATAAAGAAAATACCTAGTACAATAATGGTTATAAATGCAAATGAGAAATCATTAAAATGCTCGACAGTTTTTAAAGCATTAAATGCAATTAGTTTTAATTGTGCTATAAAAACTTTGGCATTAGTAAAAGGCGTGATGTTACTAAATTTCTCGTAACTTATATCATCAAAAATCGAGTAGGCTCCGGCGAAAGGTGGTGTATAGAAAACAACCCTTGGTTGCTTATAAGCAGGCGAAAGGGAACCGGAAATGTTTTGTTGTCCTAATACAAAATGCCCATATTTTAAATTCAATGTAACGATCCAAAAACTGGCCGTTAGGCAAAGAACAAATATTCCGGCAAAAGCCTTTTTAAGAAATAATGTTGAAGTTTTTTTGTTTGAATTTTTGCCACTCGCTAAATAAATAGCAATGGGTAAATGAATGAGGACAAAATAGAAGGCATATGACTTCGCATAAAAAGCCATTGCTCCTGCCAGCGCAGCTAAAATGATTCCTTTATAACTGGTGCCAAATTTTTCGGAACAAATAATATTCAGGTACAATAACAAACATAACAATTCCAGTAAGTCACCAAATAAGCGATCAAAGGTAAAATGTACAATCAGCAAAACTGCACCAAACATCGTTGCTGTTGCAATAGAAAGGTCTGTCTTACATTTTTTTAATAAGTAGAAAAACGCAGCCACACTCATGAATCCGTATAGTCCATTTAAATATTTGACTGAAAGGATTTCGTCAAAATTTAATTTTATAAAAGGAGTTAGCAGCCATGAACTTAACGGACTCCAGATGCCATTTATTGAATTGTGAAAATTTCCTTTGGCTAATTGTTCTGCAACGCTGAAATAACCGGTAGCATCAGGATCAATCACAAAACGATACCCCGGAAAAAGTATGAAAAATAAAAAACAGTAAATAGCAAGAAAAAAAAGTAAATGCTTTAATCTCATTATTTCATTCCATTGAGTTGTATCATGCGTGCCACATATTTGCCGAGCATGTCAAATTCTAAATTTACAAGGTCGCCTTCTTTAATATTTTTGAAATTGGTATGCTCAAACGTGTAGGGAATTATTGCAACGCTAAAATTATTTTTAGACACATTAAATGCAGTAAGGCTTACGCCATTTACGCATATTGACCCTTTCTCGATTATTAATGGAGCTTTATCTTCATCAAAGCTGAAAATATATTCAACGCTGCCATCAAAATCTTTTGTTGAAGTGCATTTGCCGGTTCCGTCTACATGTCCTTGCACAATATGGCCATCAAAGCGTCCATTCATTTGCATGGAGCGCTCCAGGTTGATAATATCTCCTTCTTTCCAGTTTTGGAGATTGGTTTTATCTAAAGTTTCCTGAATGGCTGTAACACGATGTGCGTTATCGTGAACTTCTTCTATTGTAAGGCATACACCATTATGGGAAAGACTCTCATCAATTCTTAGGCGGGACGAAATACTGCTATTAACCCAAAAAGTTTTGTTCGTTCTATCTGCCGACACACTTTTAATATTCCCTAAAGCTTCAATAATTCCGGTAAACATAGTTTTGTATTTAGGTGAGCTTTTTATAATTAGGATTTCTAAATTTAGAAATTTACTTTATCTTCGCATTCCTAAAAAAATAAAAGAATAAAATTTATGCTCATTATTGATTCAAAAGATTGCGAAAATATTGATAAAGCACTCAAAAAGTACAAGAAAAAATTTGAGAAAAGCCGCACTTTGCTGCAGCTTCGTGAGCGTCAGTCTTTTACCAAGCCTTCTGTAAAAAGGCGTGGTGAGGTTTTGAAGGCAGTTTACAAGCAGCAAATTGCCAGCGGAAAAATAGAAGCATAGATTCACTTAATTTATAATCTTCTTACGGATAGCCTGAGTTTACTAACTTTACAGCTACCGTTTTTTTATGCCTATACCTGAAGCTTATCCTATTGGAGAATTTTTGAATTACCTCACTTTTCAAAAGCGATATTCCAGGCATACTATCATTTCTTACGAAAATGATCTTACGGGATTCTTTGACTTTGTTGTCTTGCAATATGGATCACTTCAATTAGCCGAAATTTCCGCTTCGGTAGTTCGTTCATGGCTTGCATCTCTAAAAGAAAACAAGATTACTTCCAAAACCATTAACCGAAAAATATCTACACTAAAATCATTTTTTAAGTACCAGCTTAAAATGAATAAGATAGAGGTGAATCCCGTATCTGCAATTACATCGCTCAAAATAAGAAAGCGGCTGCCATCATTTGTTGAGCAGAAAGATATTAAAACATTATTCAGTTATGTTGAATTTCCCGATACCTGGGAAGGTAAAACGAACCAACTTTTATTGATGATTTTTTATCAAACAGGGATAAGGCTCAGCGAACTCATTAATATAAAAGAATCGCATATTGACATTAGTAAAGGAACTATTAAAGTTTTGGGTAAAGGAAATAAAGAAAGAATAATTCCGGTAAATAATACTTTACTTAAAGTAATTGAAAAGTATATTGCTGAAAAGAATACTAATAGTAACGCAGCACAAAAAGGTTTTTTGTTTATAAATAGTAAGGGAAAGAAACTGTATCCTAAATATGTTTATAATGTGGTAAAAAAATACCTTGGAGATGTTTCTACCAACGAAAGAAAAAGCCCTCACGTACTCAGGCATACTTTTGCGACACACTTAACCAATAACGGTGCCGATATCAATGCTATAAAAGAACTGCTTGGTCATGCCAGTCTTGCATCTACACAAATTTATACTCATAATTCAATTGACAAACTAAAGGAAGTTCATAAGCTGGCTCATCCTAAATCATAAAGTTTGCAGGAGTATAAGCTAAATTCGGGGGGAATATAAATTAAATAAATATGAAATTTTCCTTTGAAAAATGCGTTAGGGAATGTAACTTCATTCAAACAGTTTTCATGACTCACCTCAAAATTGTTTATTGCTTACAACCTATTAAATTCAATCGAATTATTCTTTATTGTTCACCGTTAAAATTTATGATTTTTATGAACGTCAAAATTCAATCGCTTCATTTTGAAGCCGATTCAAAATTGGTTACCTATGTGGAGAAAAAACTCTCAAAGCTTACACAGTACCATGAAAGGATTACCAAGGTAGATGTCTTTCTTAAGCTGGATAATGTGGTTCACAATATTAAAGACAAGATCGCTGAAATTAAGGTTCACGTGCCGCGACATGATTTCTTTGTAAAACACTCTTCCAAATCTTTCGAAGAAAGTTTTGACATAGCGCTCGATTCTGTTATAACGCAAATGAAAAGAAAGAAGGAAAAGATGGCGGCGTAATTGCAATATTTTATTTATATCAGTCCCCCTTTTTTGGGGGATTTTTTTTGGTCGACTATTTTGAAATCTTATTTAGAGAAGGTGTATGACAAAGCTTAATTTGCCTGTATTTTACCGGACACAGTAATACTTTTCTGATCATTTAGAACAGCGTGCTTTATCAACGTGAAATTTTCTTTTTCAAAATTTTTCCATTAAACATTTTGCATTACCTTTGCCTTCCCAAAAAAAAACCTATATAGGTATGCATTTTGGGGAAGTTCATTACAAGTGTGTATTTGCGGCAATTGCCAGTGTAGCTCAGTTGGCCAGAGCAGCTGATTTGTAATCAGCTGGTCGGGGGTTCGAATCCCTCCACTGGCTCTGTTCTATATATAATATGCGATAGGCAAAGGGCAATTAAGAGTTATTGGTTTTTAAATTGCACATTGCTGATTGTAAAGTGGAACGGGCAGTTACCAGAGTGGCCAAATGGGGCGGACTGTAAATCCGCTGTCTTCGACTTCGGTGGTTCGAATCCACCACTGCCCACTTAGATCGAAATTAGTTTTTTGAAATAGCATCGATAATATTAAAAGCGGAAGTAGCTCATTTGGTAGAGCGGTAGCCTTCCAAGCTTCAGGTGGCCGGTTCGAGCCCGGTCTTCCGCTCTTGGTAGTCATTAGTCATTAAGACATTAGTCATTTAAGAATTGTTTTGTTGACTACTGGCCAGTGACCACTGGCTATAACAAGCTGTTGTAGCTCAGGGGTAGAGCACTTCCTTGGTAAGGAAGAGGTCGTGAGTTCAATTCTCATCAACAGCTCAAATTGATATTAAAAGATGATCTGTTTCTTTTTACGATAAAATTTTTAAAATCAAATATTAAAAACAAATAAAATGGCAAAAGAGAATTTTAAAAGGGATAAACCCCACGTTAACGTTGGTACTATCGGTCACGTGGATCATGGTAAAACAACGCTAACTGCCGCTATAACCGATATTTTGTCTAAAAAAGGTTTGGCGGAGAAAAGAAATTATGATGATATTGATGGTGCTCCTGAAGAAAAAGAAAGGGGTATTACAATTAATACTGCACACGTTGAATATGCAACAGCAAATCGTCACTATGCACACGTTGATTGTCCAGGTCATGCGGATTATGTAAAGAACATGATTACGGGTGCTGCACAAATGGATGGTGCTATTTTGGTGGTTGCAGCTACTGATGGTCCTATGCCCCAAACCAGGGAGCACATATTGTTAGCCCGCCAGGTTGGTGTGCCACGTATGGTTGTTTTCATGAACAAAGTTGATTTGGTGGATGATCCTGAATTAATAGAATTGGTGGAAATGGAAATTCGTGAACTATTAACCAAAAACGGGTTCGATGGTGACAATACTCCTATTATTAAAGGTTCCGCAACAGGTGCTTTAGCAGGAGATGCAAAGTGGGTTAAAGCCATTGATGATTTGATGGATGCAGTTGACTCATACATTCCCTTACCTCCCCGCCCGGTTGATCAGCCATTCCTTATGAGTGTGGAAGATGTGTTTTCAATTACTGGTCGTGGAACAGTTGCAACAGGTCGTATCGAAAGAGGTCGTATAAAAGTTGGTGAAGGTGTTGAAATTGTAGGCTTAATGGAAAAGCCTTTAACATCAACTGTTACCGGTGTTGAAATGTTTAAGAAATTACTGGAAGAAGGTGAAGCTGGTGATAATGCAGGTTTATTGTTACGTGGTATTGAAAAAACACAGATCCGTCGCGGTATGGTTCTTTGTAAGCCAGGGTCAATAACTCCTCATACTGAATTTAAGGGAGAAGTTTATGTATTAAGTAAAGAAGAAGGCGGGCGTCATACTCCATTCTTTCAAAAGTATCGTCCACAGTTCTATTTCAGAACTACAGACGTTACTGGTGAAGTAGAATTACCTGCAGGAACCGAAATGGTGATGCCTGGTGATAATACAAGTCTTACTGTTAAGTTAATTGCTCCAATTGCAATGGAAAAAGGTTTGAAGTTTGCAATTCGTGAAGGTGGACGTACAGTAGGTGCAGGACAGGTTACTGAGATATTAAAATAAGGCCCCCTAAATCCCGAAGAGGGACTTTTGGGAAGGCTATAATAAAAAACAAAGTACCTTTGGTAACTATCCATTGGTACTTTGTTTTTTAAAAAGTTCTTCAAAAATTTAGCGTCTTTTAATCCATTCTTCGGAGGGTTTGGGAGACCATTTACGGGCATAGTTCAACGGTAGAATAGAGGTCTCCAAAACCTTTGATCAGGGTTCGAATCCTTGTGCCCGTGCAAATGAATTAAGAGGGTTGGATTTTATTTAGAGTAAATGCTGTGCCTGAATAATTTTCAAATTGAGGCATTTTTAAAATTTCGAAATTGTTTTTTTATGAATAAAATATCGTTATACATCAGGGATTCTTATAAAGAGATGATGCAAAAAGTAACATGGCCAACATGGGAGGAATTGCAACAATCCACGATGATTGTGTTAGCGGCTACCATTATTATTACAGCAATTGTTTGGCTTATGGATTTTGCGTCCAATGGTGTTTTAAAATTTATATATTCTTTATTTCAGTAATTATGACAGATACTAATAATACAGAGCAGGAAACTACAACCAATGAAAAGGAGGAGATAAAATCTTCTGTGCCTGAAAAGGAAACAAAATGGTATGTTTTAAGGGTTGTAAGTGGTAAAGAGAGAAAAGTAAAAGAATATCTCGACAAAGACATTATTAGAAACGGGTGGGATAAACTAATTCTACAGGTTTTTCTACCAGTTGAAAAAGTTTATAAGGTTCAGAATGGTAAAAAAGTAATGAGAGAACGTAACTTTTATCCAGGTTATGTAATGATAGAAGTTATTGATGGAAAATTGACTGACGAAATTGTGCAGCATTTAAGCAACATTAGCAATGTCATGCATTTTTTAACCGATGGTAAAGGCTCAAAAGGTAACATCATCAGCCTTAGAAAAGCAGAAGTTAACAAAATGCTGGGTAAGGTTGATGAAATGGCTGACGCTGGCGGAATGACAATGAGTGAGCCATTTATCGTAGGAGAAACCATTAAAATTATTGATGGTCCATTCAACGACTTTAACGGTGTAATTGAAGAAGTGACTGATGAAAAGAAGAAGTTGAAAGTTCAGGTTAAGATCTTCGGTCGTGCAACTCCTGTTGAATTAAATTACATGCAGGTAGAAAAAATATCTTAAGACACATTTTATAGATTTTGGAAACCCGCTCAAACAATCGAGCGGGTTTTTTTATTAGGCTCCTTTGGAGGACAGGGAACCTTCTTCTTTTCTTTTTACTAATAAATACCAATCATTTTCTAACGGCAGATAACCCAAGTCGTAACAAAAAAAATATACATTGCCTTTCTTATTGGTATAAGTATTTGTAAAATATTTGAACTGAAAACCCTTTTGAATCAGCTTATGTCGCGTGGTCTTAGCCATTTCTTCTCCGTCAGTAAACTCGCTTTCCAATATGCGCCTGTTCTTTCCCAGCGCATTATTAATATTCCTCACCAGGTTAATTGTATTCGATTTTAATTGGTTGTTATAATTGTTACGGCAGTAATCATCACAAAACTTTTTATCCGTTCGCCCTTTTACGGGCTTCTCGCAGTTGAGACAAAGTCGGGGTTTCATTTCGGCTGTCATGCTTATCTGTATTGATTTATAGCCGGAAGATACACCAAAACATTTGTAAGTACAAGCGCTTACAAACGGTTATATCCAACTATAAACGCTTAAAATACGAATAAGGCTTATACGGCATTGCATCTTTGTGGTGTTGATGAAACGAAATGATTTTGATTCGTCAACTGAAATAAAAAACAATTTAAAAACAAGTTCATCAAAAAATGGTGAGCACAAAACTCAAAGTCATGAATGCTTTAAAAAACAAAGTTCAGTTAATTGGAAATTTAGGTAGTGCACCTGAAGTACGTAACACAGAAAGCGGTAAAAAGCTCGTTCGCTTTTCCATCGCAACCAATGAAATTTACCATAATGCCAAAGGTGAAAAAGTGAAAGAAACACAATGGCACAACGTAATTGCCTGGGGTAAAGTAGCAGACATTGCTGAAAAATATTTAACCAAAGGCAGCGAAGTTGCGATTGAAGGAAAGTTGATGAATAACAATTACACCGACAAAGACGGTAACAAAAAGTACAGCACAGAAATACAAGTGCATGAATTATTATTGTTGGGGGGCAAAGCATCCGCTTAATTATATTGACCACGGGTTTTCATTTTTATGTAAATAAATTTGTGCAACCCGTGGTTCTCTTTATAAAACAAAATAATTAGGAGGTAATGCAAAATCTTAACTCAATTGAGCGCAATGAAATATTTGATCTTGCCTTTCGGTTTGTGACCGAAACAAGTGAAAATATTTTTCTGACTGGTAAGGCTGGAACAGGCAAAACCACGTTTTTAAAATACCTAAAGGAAAATTGTTCCAAGAATATCATAGTAGCAGCGCCAACAGGAGTGGCGGCAATTAATGCCGGCGGTGTTACATTACATAGTTTATTTCAATTGCCTTTTCATCCTTTCGTGCCTACGAAATATAATAAAGATGAATTGCTTGCTAAAATCAGGTTTAACAAACAGCGGCAGCAATTGCTTCGTAAAATGGAGTTACTTGTTATTGATGAAATAAGTATGGTGCGTTGCGACACCATGGATGCAATAGATACCATTTTGAAATCAGTCAGGAGAAGATACGATGCGCCTTTTGGCGGTGTTCAACTATTATGTATCGGTGATTTGCACCAGCTTCCACCTGTAGCTCAGCGACATGAATGGGAGATTTTGCAGGAATACTATTCATCCAGCTTTTTCTTCGATAGCCTGGTTATTAAGGAACAAATGCCTTTGTTAATAGAACTGAACAAAATTTACCGTCAAAAAGAAGATTCGTTTGTTGCGCTGTTAAATAAAGTCCGTAATAATCGCATGAATGCTGATGATTTCGAAGATTTGCACATAAGATATAATCCGTCTTTTCGCCCCGCGATTGACGAAAACTTTATTACCCTTACTTCACACAATAACCTGGCAGACCAGATTAATGCACGTGAGTTACAAAAACTGCTAAGTCCATCCTTCATCTATGAAGCGATAATTGAAGATGACTTTCCGGAAAATAGCTATCCTGCAGAAGGTTCTCTCGTAGTGAAGGTGGGAGCCCAGGTTATGTTTTTAAAGAATGATGCTATTCAGAAACGATATTTTAATGGAAAAATTGGAGTAATAAAAGCATTAAAAAATGATGAGATTATTGTTACTTGTGATGGAACAGACATTCGCGTGTTACCTGAAACATGGGAAAATTCACGATACGTTTTAGATAGGAACGATGGTAAGTTGCAGCAGGAAACCCTGGGGACATTTACTCAATTTCCACTAAGGCTCGCGTGGGCAATAACTATTCATAAAAGTCAGGGCCTTACCTTTGAGAAGGTAATGATTGATGCCGGTGCGGCTTTTAGCAGCGGCCAGGTGTATGTGGCCTTGAGCCGGTGTACGAGCCTGGATGGCATTGTACTGTTATCAAAAATTCCTTCAGCGGCCATATACATTAACGAAAACGTTATAACGGGTCAGCAGTCACTCACACATAAAGGGTCTCTCGCAGAAAGGTTCAACGGAGCGAGACAAATCTTTACACAACAATTACTGGAGGGCATCTTTTCTTTCAATGAAATTTATGAGCTTTTGGACGGATTATCTTACCAAATTAATGAACACAGGCACCGGCTAAATAATGAGGGAATAGCCTGGACACAGGATTTTAAGAATAATTTTTTGGCCGATCGTAACGTGGGATTAAAATTTATTGACCAGGTGGCAACGTTAATGAAAGAAGAACCGGTAATTGAAAATAATCAAGCGCTCCAAAAAAGGATTAACGCAGCAGCTAATCATTTTGATTCAAGATTTTCTGCTTACCTGCATCAAATCCAAAATCACCCGATTATTACCGAACATAGAGAAGTCGCCAATGCAATAAATGAATATCTCAATCAAATTGCATTGGCTATATACACTGCAAATTATTTTTTACAGTATTGTAAACAATCGTTTTCTGTTACCTCCTTTTTGCACCATAAATTAAAATTTGCTCAACCTAAGTTTAGTCTGTCAATATACGCTAGTGGCAAAAAACAAACTTTTGCTGATATTCCCAATGATGAATTATACAACAGGCTTAAGATTTGGAGAGATGAGGTTTGTCATAGAACCGGCATCCCAATTTATATGGTCGCCAACCGTGCCACCCTTGCTGAAATCGCAACCTATCTTCCCTTAAACAAAAATGATTTGCTGCAAATAAATGGATTTGGAAAAGCCAAAGTTGGAAAATATGGCGATGATATTTTGCAGGCTGTGCAGGATTATTGCTCCGCAACTAATGTTGAAACTAATATTGCAGCAAAACAGGCTAATCCAAAAAAAGAAAGGAAAGAAAAAAGCAACGATGTAAAACCGGAAACGAAGGAGGTTTCATACAACTTATATAAAGAAGGAAAATCGATAGCCGAAATTGCTAAAGAACGGAATTTTACAATCAATACCATTGAAGGCCATCTGACCTGGTATGTTGCCAACGGCGACATCGATATTAACAAGATACTCTCTGTCGAGAAGCAGCTCCTTATAAAGTCTGCTATAAAATCTCATGGAAGCTCAAACACCAAAGTGCTGAAGGAGAATTTGCCTGAAAGTATCTCCTATAGCGAAATAAGATTTGTATTGGCCTCAGAAAAAGAATAAGTATATATTTTTTCCATACTTTCTTGGCATTTAAAAAAGTTCTTGTCATAATAAATTATTTCTATACCTTTGCCCTCCCAAAAAAAGTTCTTTAGTAGAAATCATTATATGGGAGCCCGCCGTAGGCGAGGCGCTAACACCAAAAAATAAATTATGGCAAAAGAAATAACGGGCTACGTCAAGCTTCAATGCAAAGGCGGACAAGCCAATCCTGCACCGCCAATAGGCCCTGCTCTCGGTTCAAAAGGTATTAATATCATGGAGTTCTGCAAGCAATTCAATGCAAGAACCCAGGACAAACAAGGGAAAGTTCTTCCCGTTCTCATTACAGTTTATGGAGATAAATCTTTTGATTTTATCATAAAAACTCCTCCAGCTGCAGTACAATTAAAAGACGCAGCCAAAATTCAAAGCGGCAGCAAAGAGCCCAATCGAAACAAGGTAGGTAAAGTATCCTGGGCACAGGTGGAAGAAATTGCCAAAGATAAAATGGCAGATCTTAACGCTTTTACTCTGGACAGCGCGATGAAAATGGTGGCCGGTACTGCCCGCAGTATGGGTTTAACAGTAGATGGAACCGCTCCCTGGGAAAAAAATTAATTGTACACAGTCCCGATAGCCATCGGGATAAACTTTTGAAAAAATGATTACTAAAAAAAGAAAAGAAGCCAACGCTAAGGTTGATCAAAATAAAAGCTACTCGCTTAAGGAAGCTTCATCCCTTATAAAAGATATTAATACAACTAAATTCGATAGTTCTGTAGATCTTCATATACGCCTGGGTGTCGATCCAAAGAAGGCTGACCAGGCAGTACGTGGTACTGTTTCTCTGCCGCATGGCACAGGAAAAACAAAGAAAGTCCTGGTGCTTTGTACTCCCGATAAAGAACAGGTTGCAAAAGATGCTGGTGCTGATTTTGTAGGTCTTGATGAATTTATTACCAAGATTGAAGGTGGCTGGACGGATGTTGACGTGATTATTGCAACTCCTTCTGTAATGCCTAAAATTGGTAGACTTGGTAAAGTATTGGGTCCGAGAAACCTGATGCCTAATCCTAAAACAGGAACGGTAACAAATGATGTTGTAGCCGCCATTAATGATGTGAAAGGTGGTAAGATTGCATTTAAAGTTGATAAAGTAGGTATCGTGCATGCATCAATAGGAAGAGTTAGTTTTTCTTCGGACAAAATTGAAGCAAACAGTCAGGAACTAATCAATGCAATTATTAAATTAAAGCCTTCAACATCAAAAGGAACTTATTTGAAAAGCCTTAGCATGGCCAGCACGATGAGCCCGGGCATTACTATAGATGCAAAATCTGTTCAGAACTAATAAAAATTATTTGCTTCGTTGTTAATTGCAACTCAAGCAGCAAAACACATTGTATGAATAAAGAACAAAAGCAGGAAGTAATTGATACTTTGAAAGGTAAATTTTCTCAGTACTCTAACTTTTATGTAACAGATACTCAAAATCTCAGCGTAGCGCAGATTAATAACCTTCGTCGTCATTGTTTTGATAAACAAGTGGAGATGCGGGTAGCAAAAAACACGCTTATCAAAAAAGCACTGGAAAGTCTTGATAATGATAAATATTCTGGTGTTTACGATTCATTGCACCAGGTAACGGCTTTAATGTTTAGTGAGAGCCCTAAAGAACCTGCACTTATTATCAGCAGTTTTCGAAAACAATTAAATGCCGAAAAGCCGGTATTGAAAGCGGCGTTTTTAAATGGCGATATTTTTGTTGGCGACAATCAATTAGTTGCTCTAACAAGAATTAAAACAAAAAATGAACTTATTGGTGAGGTTATTGGTTTATTGATGTCGCCGATTCAGCGTGTGATTGGTGCTTTACAGAACAGGCCTGAAACTGCTGAAAAGACCGAAGCGAAGGTAGAATCGGTAGTAGAGGTTAAACCGGAAATAACTGTGGAGGTTGCGCCTGCTCCAACAACTGAGGATAAAGCCCCCGTTGCGGAAATAAAAGCTGAAGACTCGCCAAAGACTGAAGCTGAAGGGGCTGAACCCAAAGCAGAGGCTTAATCAAAATTAATATTCAAAAATTTTAAATAAACAATTTTTTTAAAAACACTCCGGCGGACCCTGGTAATTGTTGGGGAGAGAAGTCGGAAAAAATTAAATCAAATAAAATGGCAGACGTAAAAGTATTAGCTGAAAGTTTAGTAAGCTTAACAGTAAAAGAAGTTCAGGAATTAGCTGAATTTTTAAAATCAGAATATGGGATTGAACCGGCAGCAGCAGCAGTAGTAGTCAGCGCAGATGCAGGTGGTGGAGCTGCAGCAGTAGAAGAAAAGACATCTTTCGATGTAATTCTCAAAGCTCCCGGCGCTAACAAACTTGGAATAGTAAAAATTGTAAAAGAACTTACAGGCCTGGGTTTAAAAGAAGCGAAAGATCTTGTTGATGGCGCTCCAAAAGCGATAAAAGAGGGGGTTGATAAGGCAACTTCAGAAGAAATCAAGAAGAAGCTTACCGAAGCCGGCGCTGATGTTGAAATACAATAATGTTTTGTATTAAATAATTGCAATGGCTGGGTATAAACCTAGCCTTTGCTTACTTTTAGCATTTTGGTTCAAATGGCTGAATTTAAAATTTCCCTAAATTATTTTGGGGAAAACCCACTTTCCAGATATTTGAATAATAATGCTTACTTTTGCACTCCTTTATTTTCGGGTAAGTGACAAAATACCTGTAATTACCCTTGTAGAGGCGCTCTCACTTTAAAATATTTTAACTAAAATATGGCTCCAACTAAAGTAGCTCCAGATCAAAGAATCAGTTTTGGAAAAATTGAACATTTGGCGGAAACCCCTGATCTATTGGGGATACAGATACAATCTTTTAAAGACTTTTTCCAGTTAGAAACTACTCCCGATAAGCGTAATGTTGAGGGATTGTTTCGGGTGTTTAAGGAAAATTTTCCTATTACGGATACCCGTAACATTTTCATGCTGGAATTCCTGGATTATTTTGTAGATCCTCCACGTTACACAATTGAAGAATGTATTGAAAGAGGACTGACTTATGCTGTTCCTCTTAAGGCTAAACTTCGACTTAGTTGTAATGACGAAGAACATGTGGATTTCCAGACCATTGTTCAGGACGTTTTTCTTGGAAACATTCCTTACATGACTCCCCGCGGTACATTCGTAATAAACGGTGCGGAGAGAGTTGTTGTAAGTCAGCTTCACCGTTCACCTGGTGTATTCTTTGGTCAGTCAGTGCATCCAAACGGAACAAAAATCTATTCTGCAAGGGTTATACCTTTTAAAGGAGCGTGGATGGAATTTGCTACAGACATTAATAATGTTATGTATGCATACATCGATCGTAAGAAAAAATTCCCTGTAACAACTTTATTACGTTCTATCGGGTACGAAACTGATAAAGATATTCTCGAGCTTTTTGGAATGGCGGAAGAAGTGAAGGCTGATAAAAAAACACTTCATGCCAATATTGGGAAGCGTTTAGCGGCAAGAGTTTTGCGTACATGGGTTGAAGATTTCGTGGATGAAGATACCGGTGAAGTAGTGAGTCTTGAAAGAAATGAAATAGTGTTGGAAAGAGATACCATTTTAGATGAAGACAATATCGCTATGATTTTGGAGCTCGAGGTGAAAAGTGTTTTCATTCAGAAAGAAGAAGTGAGTGGTGACTATGCAATTATCTACAATACTTTAAATAAGGATACTTCTAACAGTGAGATTGAAGCCGTGCAGCATATTTATCGCCAGTTAAGAGGCGCGGATGCTCCTGATGATGAAACTGCTCGTGGTATCATCGATAAACTGTTCTTCAGCGATAAGCGCTATGATCTTGGTGAAGTAGGTCGCTATAAAATCAATCGTAAGCTTGGTTTAAACTATCCTATCGAAAAGAAGGTTTTAACTAAAGAAGATATTATTGCAATAATCAAGTATCTCGTTTTACTTACGAATGCAAAAAGTGAAATTGACGATATTGATCATTTAAGCAATCGTCGTGTACGTACCGTGGGAGAGCAGTTGTATGCTCAGTTTGGCGTTGGTCTTGCCCGTATGGCTCGTACTATTCGTGAAAGGATGAATGTAAGAGATAACGAAGTATTTACTCCTGTGGATTTGATTAACGCAAGAACTTTGTCTTCTGTTATCAATTCATTTTTTGGAACATCTCAATTATCGCAGTTTCTTGATCAGACAAATCCTTTAAGTGAAATAACACATAAACGTCGTATTTCAGCGCTCGGCCCCGGTGGCTTAAGCAGGGAGCGTGCAGGCTTTGAAGTTCGTGACGTTCACTATTCTCACTATGGTCGTCTTTGCACAATTGAAACTCCTGAAGGTCCAAACATCGGTTTGATCTCTACGCTTTGTGTACACGCAAAAATCAACGAAATGGGTTTCATCGAAACTCCTTATCGCAAGGTGAATAATGGGCATGTAGACATGAAGAAAGTGTATTTTTTGAGCGCAGAAGAAGAAGATACTGCAAAAATTGCCCAGGCAAATGCGCCTCTTGATGATCATTCAAATTTCTTGAATGATAAAGTAAAGTCGAGAGAAACAGGTGATTTCCCTATTCTTGATAAAAATGAAGTGGAATATATGGATGTAGCGCCCAACCAAATTGTGGGATTGAGTGCTTCACTAATTCCTTTCCTCGAGCATGATGATGCCAACAGGGCTTTGATGGGTTCTAACATGCAACGCCAGGCTGTTCCATTAATTCTTCCACAAGTTCCTATAGTTGGTACAGGTCTGGAAGGTAAAGCAGCTCGTGATGCAAGGATTCAGATTCATGCCGATGGCGATGGAGTTGTTGAGTATGTTGATGCAAATGAAATTCATGTTCGATATAACAGGAATCAATCTCAAAAACTAGTTAGTTTCGAAGAAGATCTGATAATATATAGGCTTACTAAGTTTATTAAAACAAACCAAAGCACTTGTATCAATCTACGCCCTGCTGTAAAGAAAGGACAAACAGTAAAATCAGGAGATTTTTTAACCGAAGGATATGCAACAAAAGATGGCGAATTAGCGCTGGGTCGTAACTTGAAAGTGGCATTCATGCCTTGGAAAGGTTACAACTTTGAAGATGCTATCGTTATAAGTGAAAAGGTGGTGAAAGAAGATTTGTTCACTTCGATACATATAGACGAGTTTGAATTGGAAGTACGAGATACCAAATTAGGTGAAGAAGAACTAACACCTGATATTCCTAACGTAAGTGAAGAAGCGACAAAAGACCTGGATCAGCATGGTGTAATAAGGATAGGTGCACAAGTTAAGGAAGGTGATATTCTTATTGGAAAAATTACTCCTAAAGGCGAAAGTGATCCAACTCCGGAAGAAAAATTATTAAGAGCAATTTTTGGGGATAAAGCGGGTGATGCAAAAGATGCTTCACTCAAGGCTCCAAGTGGAACAGAAGGGGTAGTAATCGATAAGAAATTATTCCAGCGTGCTAAGAAAGATAAGAACGGTAAAGTAAAAGAAAAGGCTTCCCTTGAAAAGATTGATAAGACCCATGAGAAGAATGAGGCCGATCAATTAGAATTGCTTATCAGCAAGCTTTTGGTTTTGTTGAAAGATAAAACTTCTGCGGGGGTATATAATAATTTTGGAGAAATGCTTATTGGTAAAGGTTCTAAATTCACTCCAAAGAATCTTTCAAACATTGACTACCAGAATGTAAATCCCCTGGGATGGACTAGCGAGGCAAAGACTGACGATCACATCAACACATTATTGCACAATTATAATATTAAGTACAACGAAGAACTCGGAAGATACAAGCGAGAGAAGTTCAATATATCAATTGGTGATGAATTACCCGCAGGTGTATTGAAACTTGCAAAAGTTTACCTTGCTGTTAAACGTAAGTTGAAGGTGGGAGATAAAATGGCAGGACGTCACGGAAACAAAGGAATTGTGGCAAAAATCGTTCGCCAGGAAGATATGCCGTTCCTTGAAGACGGAACTCCGGTTGATATCGTATTAAATCCATTGGGTGTACCAAGCCGTATGAACCTCGGACAGATATATGAAACTGTTCTTGGATGGGCTGGCGAAAAATTAGATAAAAGATATGCCACTCCAATTTTTGACGGCGCATCTGTTGCCGAAATTGCAGAACAAATTAAAGAAGCCAACCTGCCAACTTTTGGACATACTTATTTGTATGATGGTGAAACCGGCGATCGCTTCGATCAAAAAGCTACGGTGGGTATCATCTACATTATCAAGTTACACCACATGGTTGATGATAAAATGCATGCACGTTCAATCGGGCCATACAGCTTAATTACGCAACAACCTTTAGGAGGTAAAGCACAATTCGGTGGTCAGCGTTTTGGTGAAATGGAAGTGTGGGCATTGGAAGCATATGGTGCATCAAATATCCTGCAGGAATTGTTGACTTTGAAATCTGATGATATTATCGGAAGAGCCAAGACTTATGAGGCCATTGTTAAAGGCGATAATATTCCAAGACCAGGTGTTCCGGAATCGTTCAATGTATTGGTACACGAGTTAAGAGGTTTGGGATTGGATTTGCAATTTGAATAACCTTTTTAACTGATGGGAATTTCTGAATTCGTAAAACAATAAATTAAAAAGCTCAAAACTGTTCTAACGGTTTGGGGTAAATGAAAATAATATGATAAGAAAAGAAAATCGTCCACGTCCAACGTTTTCTCAAATTACAATTGGCCTTACTTCTCCTGATTCTATTTTAGAAAGAAGCTATGGTGAAGTATTAAAGCCTGAAACCATTAACTACCGTACCTACAAGCCTGAAAGAGATGGTTTGTTTTGTGAAAGAATTTTCGGCCCCGTAAAAGATTATGAATGTGCCTGTGGTAAGTATAAGCGTATCCGTTATAAAGGTATCGTTTGCGACCGTTGTGGTGTAGAAGTTACCGAAAAGAAAGTTCGTCGCGAAAGAATGGGCCACATTAAATTGGTGGTACCGGTTGTTCATATCTGGTACTTCAAATCTCTGCCAAATAAAATAGGTTACCTTCTTGGGATGAGTTCTAAGAAATTAGAAACTATTGTTTACTATGAAAGATTCGTAGTAATACAATCCGGTATCCGTGCAGATAAGGGTCAGAACTATGGTGATCTTTTAACGGAAGAAGAATACCTCGATATTTTGGATACACTTCCAAAAGACAACCAGCATTTACCAGATGAAGACCCTGATAAATTCATCGCTAAGATGGGTGCTGAAGCAGTTCACGATATGTTACAAAGAATTGACCTTGATCAATTGTCTTTTGACCTTCGTAATGCTGCTGCCAATGAAACATCACAACAACGTAAGGCAGATGCATTAAAGCGTCTAAGCGTGGTTGAGAGTTTCCGTGATGCTAATACAAGAATCAATAATCGTCCGGAATGGATGGTAATGCAATACATTCCCGTTATTCCACCTGAACTGCGTCCATTGGTACCGTTAGATGGCGGTCGTTTTGCGTCATCTGACTTGAATGACTTATACCGTCGCGTTATTATTCGAAACAATCGTTTAAAAAGATTATTGGAAATTAAAGCACCTGAAGTAATTCTTCGTAATGAAAAAAGAATGCTGCAGGAAGCCATAGATTCACTATTTGATAACTCAAGAAAATCCAATGCTGTAAAAGCTGAGGGTGGTCGTGCGTTAAAATCATTAAGTGATGTATTGAAAGGAAAACAGGGTCGTTTCCGCCAGAACCTTTTAGGAAAACGTGTCGACTATTCTGGTCGTTCCGTAATTGTGGTTGGACCTGAATTGAAAATGCACGAATGCGGTTTGCCAAAGGATATGGCTGCAGAATTGTTCAAGCCATTTATTATTCGCAAATTAATTGAAAGAGGAATTGTAAAGACTGTAAAGAGTGCCCGTAAGCTGGTAGATAAAAAAGAAGCTATCATTTGGGATATTCTTGAAAATATATTGAAGGGACATCCTGTTATGTTGAACAGGGCTCCAACATTGCACCGTTTGTCAATACAGGCATTCCAGCCCAAATTGATTGAAGGAAAAGCAATTCAATTGCATCCGTTGGTAACTACTGCATTCAATGCGGATTTCGATGGTGACCAGATGGCAGTTCATGTGCCTTTAAGTAACGCCGCAGTTTTAGAAGCGCAGATGCTGATGTTGTCATCGCACAATATATTGAATCCTCAGAACGGAACACCTATTACCCTTCCTTCACAGGATATGGTTTTGGGATTATACTATATAACAAAAGCCAAAAAGTCCACAAAAGAAGTTGCGGTTAGAGGAGAAGGCAAATCTTATTACTCTCCTGAAGAAGTAATTATTGCATATAACGAGCAAAAAATTGATTTACATGCAACCATTAAGGTTAAAGTTGATGTTCGTAATGATGATGGAACATTTCAAAATAAATTAATTGATACAACGGTAGGCCGCGTGATTTTTAACCAGCATGTACCAAAAGGTGCAGGTTATGTAAATGCCTTGCTTACTAAAAAAGCATTGCGTGAAATTATTGGCGATATTATTAAATGGACGAATATCCCGGCTACAGCAAAATTCCTGGATGATATAAAACAACTGGGTTTCCGTATGGCTTTCAGAGGTGGATTGTCGTTCAATATTAATGATCTAATTATTCCTGACACTAAACAGGAAATGATTGATAATGCTACTGGTGAAGTAGATGAAGTTTGGGATAACTATAATGCCGGTCTTATCACAAATAATGAGAGATATAACGGTATCATTGATATCTGGAGCAGGGTGGATACACGTCTAACTGAAACGCTTATACGTGAATTAGCCGCAGATAAACAAGGGTTCAATTCAGTTTATATGATGCTTGATTCTGGTGCAAGGGGTTCCAAGCAACAAATTAAACAGTTGGCTGGTATCAGGGGTTTAATGGCAAAGCCACGTAAATCTGGCAGCACAGGAAGCGAGATCATTGAAAACCCAATTCTTTCAAACTTTAAAGATGGTTTGAACGTATTGGAATACTTTATTTCGACCCATGGTGCCCGTAAAGGTCTTGCGGATACAGCGTTAAAAACTGCAGATGCAGGTTACTTGACAAGAAGGCTTGTTGACGTTGCACAGGATGTGGTTATTAACGAAGAGGATTGTGGAACATTGAGAGGTATTGCTACAACGGCATTGAAAGATAATGAAGATATTATTGAGCCATTATATGATAGAATTTTAGGCAGAACTTCTTTGCATAATGTATATAATCCGGTTAATGATGAAATACTTGTTGAAGCTGGCGGAATTATAACTGAAGATATTGCACATGCAATTGATGAGGCTGGCGTTGAAGTCGTAGAAATCAGGTCAGTACTTACCTGCGAGAGTCGTCGCGGAGTTTGTGTGAAGTGTTATGGTAAAAACCTGGCATCTGGTTATACCGCTCAAAAAGGTGATGCGGTGGGTATCATAGCGGCTCAGTCAATTGGTGAGCCCGGTACACAGCTTACTTTGCGTACATTCCACGTGGGTGGTGTGGCAGGTTCTGCATCTGTAGAATCTACGTTGAACGCTAAGTTTGATGGTACTATTCAATTCGATGGTTTACGTACAGTCGATGCCGTTAGCAACGCAGGAGATAAAACAAAAGTAGTTATTGGCCGTACAGGCGAAGTAAGAATAATGGATGTAAAGAACGATCGCCTGCTTATTACTAATAACGTTCCTTATGGTGCAACACTTAATGTAAAAGACGGACAAAAAGTTACGAAGGGTGAGGTTATTTGCACATGGGATCCGTTCAATAATGTTATTGTTTCTGAAATTGACGGTGCTATTAAATTTGAAAACATTGTTGAAGGTATCACCTTCCGTGAGGAAGCTGATGAACAAACAGGACACAGGGAAAAAGTGGTTATTGAAACAAAAGATAAAGCCCGTATTCCATCGTTAATAGTTGAAGGTAAAAAAGAATCTAAATCATATAACTTACCAGTTGGCTCGCATATTATTATGGACGAAGGTGAAGAACTGAGAGCTGGACAGGTTGTAGTGAAGATTCCAAGGGTGTTAGGTAAGCTAAGGGATATCACGGGTGGTTTACCACGTGTAACAGAATTGTTTGAGGCCAGAAACCCAGGCAACCCTGCGGTGGTTTCTGAAATTGACGGTGTCGTGTCGTTTGGTAATATCAAGCGTGGTAACAGGGAAATTATTGTTGAAGCAAAAGATGGTGTGGTAAAGAAATACCTGGTTCCTCTTACAAGACAAATTCTTGCACAGGATGGTGACTTTATAAAAGCTGGTGTTGCTTTGTCTGATGGACAGATTGCACCTGCGGATATTCTTTCAATTAAAGGGCCGTTCGCAGTTCAGGAATATGTAGTGAATGAAATACAGGAAGTGTATCGGTTGCAGGGTGTAAAAATAAATGATAAACATATCGAGGTTATTGTTAGGCAAATGATGCGTAAAGTAACCATCGAAGATGCCGGTGATACTAAATTCCTGGAAGGAGATACTGAAGACAGGTACGACTTTAATACAGAGAACGACTGGATTTTTGACAAAAAAGTTGTGACTGAATCAGGGGATAGCACTAAAATGCGGCCTGGTAAAATTGTTACCCTTCGCGAAATAAGAGAAGAAAATTCTGTACTTCGTCGTGCTGATAAGAAAACGGTTGAGTATCGCGATGCGAGACCTGCAACATCTTCACCATTATTGTTAGGTATTACAAAGGCTTCTCTTGGAACGCAGAGCTGGATTTCTGCGGCATCATTCCAGGAAACAACGAAGGTGTTGTCATCTGCGGCCATCCAAGGCAAAACAGACACAATGCTTGGCCTTAAAGAAAATGTAATTACTGGTCATCCAATACCTGCTGGTACAGGATTGAGGGAATTTGAAAACATGATCGTGGGCAGCAAAGAAGAATATGAATTATTGATGACTACAAAGGAAGCAATGGCTTTTGATGAAGAAGAATAGTCGCAATGTTTAGCGCTATAATATTAATAAAAAAGGGTAAGAGAAATCTTACTCTTTTTTATTAAGAGCAATTCAAGAACCTAACGCTATTGCTTAACAACTTTAGCTCCTAATACTGTGATAGCAACACTGTCAGTACCTTTGGGAGCGAAATATTTTGTTTTAAAATTTTTAGATTCTCCCGGATGTAACATTTCAAAAATGGTTTCTTTATCCTGTTCGAGTAATGCATGTGTTTTGCTGTAGAATGATAGATTAATATCCACATCTTTAAAAACTGCAACGGAGGCTTTGTTTGTTAGCACACCTTTAATAACGGTTTGGCCTAAAAGATTTCGTTTATTATGTCCTTCTGCAAATAAAAAATTTTGCGGGGTTTTCTCTTCTTTTTCCTGCAAACTTTCTTTTGTTTTTTCATATACCTCTTTTTCGGTAGTGGCTTTTTTGGAGTCGCTGGTACATGAAAAAATAGTTATCGTAAATGCGAAGAATAATAAAGAAAGATTTTTCATTAAAATAAATTTTACCACAATAAAAAACAATTTTCCCGAAACTGCCTGTTAAAATAATTTTTTAATAAAATGGTATCTAAACTATCAAGCCTCAGTTCCCAGCCATAAAGCGCCGCCTATGCTGTTTTGGGTTGCACCGGTCACGGAAGAAAGTACAGTATACTGCTCCCGCCACCGTAGCGCTCCTAACAATCCCATAATAAGCGCTTCTTTATATTTCACTGTGTCGGTATCAGGAATAGAAATTTCAAAATTTATTTCATTCAAATGTTGTTGAAGCCTTTCCATAAGAAAGTTATTAAAGGCACCACCACCCGTTACAAATAATTGCTGCGAGTCACTTCCTTTAAATAGGCGTAGCGAATTTTTTATTTGAATACAAATATGTTCCGCATATGTCCTTAAACTATCCTCAACACTAATTCCTGATGATCGCAAAAGAGGGTAAACTAAATCGGTGCCAAATGTATTTGCCAAAGATTTTGGATAAGCCAGTTGATAATATTCCAGGTTGTTTAGCTTATTCAGTAAATCTTCGTTTACCCTTCCCTGTGAGGCGATCTTTCCCTCGTCATCATAGGCAAGACCTTTTTCGTTTGCTAGCATATTTAACACGCGGTTAGCAGCACAAACATCAAAAGCGATCACTCCGTCCGGTTGGTGAACAGAAAGATTTGCGATGCCGCCAATATTTAGAAAATATTTGTATTGGCCGAATAACAATTTTTCTCCCAAAGGAACTATTGGGGCACCCTGGCCTCCAAAAGCGACATCAATTGATCTCAGGTCGCTGACAACTGGTAGTCTTGTTTCAGCAGCAATGGCAGCACCGTCGCCTAACTGGTGAGTCATTTTTTTTTTTGGCAAATGAAAAGT
Organism: Ginsengibacter sp.; assembly: GCF_057362405.1. Taxonomy (NCBI): domain Bacteria; kingdom Pseudomonadati; phylum Bacteroidota; class Chitinophagia; order Chitinophagales; family Chitinophagaceae; genus Ginsengibacter; species Ginsengibacter sp. The sequence continues at coordinate 10,739 of NZ_JBMQQG010000175.1, read as the reverse complement.
GGTGTGGCCATGTGAACATATGAGATTTACCTGGTGATGCAGGTTATTTTTATCAATAAATTCATTAATCTTATTCCCGATAAAGTGCCCGTATTCAGTGTGGAGCAACAGGTATTCTTTTGCAGAAAGATTGACGGACTGTTGCAGTTTTTCAATCCATTCTGTATCGTAAGGGACACATGTGGCAAGCTGGATTTCATACTGCCATCTTCCGGCTTGCTCCTGCAGTTCTGTGTAAACGATATCGATTCCGTCCAAAGAACTTCCACTCATAATGCCAATTACTTTATAAACCATTTTCAGTATTTAATATGCTTTTAAAAACTTTTCGAAATTAGATTTGTTCAAATTTATAACTTTAAGTCTTGGGTAGTACCTTGTGTCAACTTTAAAACATCATTAAATGGTAGTCAATCTTAGCGATGAACATTCCCTGGTAAGCAATATTTTAAGTGAGTTGAGAGATATTGAAATCCAGGAAGACAGGATGAGATTTCGCAGGAACCTCGAGAAAATAGGAGAGATTTGCGCCTATGAAATAAGTAGAAAGTTGCCTTGGATTGAAAAGGAAGTAACCACACCATTAGGTACATCAGTGTGCAGGGTCCTGGAAAAGCAACCGGTGCTGGCAACTATTTTAAGGGCAGGTCTCCCAATGCATACCGGGATGCTTAACTATTTTGATAAGGCCGACAATGCTTTTATAAGTGCTTATCGCAAGCACAACCCTGACGGGAGCTTCGATATAAGCCTCGACTATATCAGCTGCCCGGATATGGAGAACCGTGTTGTTATTATATCTGATCCTATGCTGGCAACCGGCTCGTCGCTGGTAAAAACGATTCAATTTATTAGGGAGGAGGGAAATCCTTCGGAAATTCACATTGTATGTGCGCTTGCTTGCACGGTGGGTATTGAATATGTATTACGTGCTGAACCACGGGCCACAATCTGGTGTGGTGATATTGATGACGAACTTACTGCAAAAGGATATATAGTTCCAGGATTAGGCGATGCGGGAGATCTGGCATATGGGGTAAAAGTGCAGATGTAGAAAATTCGCGGATTATCAGCAACCACGTCATTTGTTTCGATCATAAATATGCAGCGCTTCAGAGGGAAATACGGTCTTCTATTGTATAGTTTTTTCAATAAGAATAAAAATTAAACACCTATCTTTATTTATCAGAACAATTGCCTGTAATGAAAACAAGATTTTGTCTCTTAGCTAGCCTCTTGCTCCTGTGTTATTTTGCCGATGCACAGGATCCTCATTTCTCGCAATTTTTCGCTTCACCACTTACATTAAACCCGGCACTTACCGGAAAATTTGATGGCACATTGCGTGTTGCTGGTAACTATCGCAATCAGTGGCCGGCATTTAATAACGTGTACACGACATATACCCTAAGTGTTGATTTTCCTATTTTAAAAAATAAGTTACCCGATTATGATACATGGGGACTTGGAATTTTGGCGCTCAACGATCAGGCGGGCGCAGGCGTGTTAACAAACACTTATTTGGGTTTATCTACTTCTTACCATAAGGCGCTTGATGAGAACGGGTTCCAACAATTGGGGATAGGGTTCCAGGGAACCTATGGACAGAAAAGATTAAATACAAATAATCTAAAATTTGAAGATCAGTTAACTCCCTTTGGCTTTACTGGCGTAACCCAGGATATATTTAATACCCAGGATCTCAATATCAATTATCTCGATATGAATGCTGGTTTGTTGTTTACAAGTTCAACAAACGAAGACAATAATTTCTATGTAGGTGCATCCATGTACCACATAAATCGCCCCAAAGAAAGTTTTAAAGGAGGAGCCTGGAACATAGCAACCCGAACAACGATAAGTGCCGGCGGATATTTCCCGGTTGGCGAAAACCTTACATTACATACGAGTGGTATTTACCAGGTTCAAAATAAAGCTACCGAAACAAATGTTGGTGGAGCGCTTGCAGTTGCCTTCGATCCGGAAAGCGATAATCCCTCTAACGTTTATGTAGGCTCCTGGTACAGGATAGGAGATGCAATAATTCCTTACGTTGGTCTTGAATTTGCCGGCATGAGATTTGGCGCTACATACGACATTAATATTTCCAGTTTAAAAGCCGGTTCACAAAGCCGCGGTGGTATGGAAATTTCTTTGATCTATGTTAAAAAACCTGCAGGTTCCAAAGGCATTCCCTGCCCTAAATTCTAGTATTTCAACCTGATTTTTTTTCCATTTAAATCATTTTGTTCAAGAACATAAAAAATTTGGCAGCAAAACAGCCTAAGGTTATCTTTGCCGTCCCTTAATAAAACCTGCCGCGTTGGTCAAGGGGTTAAGACGCCTCCCTTTCACGGAGGAATCACGGGTTCGAATCCCGTACGTGGTACGAATTAAGTTAGAAAAGCCTTGTAATTGAAATTTGCAAGGTTTTTTTTTACCCCCTCTTATTTTGGTTGAATATCTTTTTGCATCGCCTCTTTCACCAATCAGTTAAGATTTAATTTTTTTTTAATAAGTAGTAAATTATTTATAAATTGTAGGTAATTGGTATTGACTTGTTTTTTCGATTGAATGATCAGCTTGTAATTAAAAATTGCTGTATCTCAACTCACGAAAATGATAAGTAATTCTAAAATAAACAACGATTGCAGGCCGTGTCAATACAAACAAAAGGCCACTCCAAAAAAACATATCAGCTTGGTGTCGGGGATATTATTGGCTTTGGTTCCCAAATGCCCATTTTGTTTTATGGCATTTTCCAGTACTATGTTTCTTTGCGGCGAAGATGGCACTCATATTTCTCAACGCACTTTTACCTCTCCTGCAACTTTAAATGTCACACTGTTTTTTTGTGCCCTCACCATCTTATGTATCATTCTAAATTATCGGGATAACCGAACTGTATTTGCCATTGCCCTGGCAACGGTAGGTTCTGCTTTGGTTATATTGAGTGTCACGTCTGCGGGCGGCTTGCTCTTATATTATTTCGGAGTGTTAATGGTTTTTGCGGGTGTATGGCTAAATGCCAGCTTATTGTATTTTATCAGGAAAATAAAAAGTTCTTTTAATAAAAAACATGCTGTTGATTTAAAGGCTAATTAATAGCTGTTATCGGTTTTCAATTTATATAAATAAAAAAATAAAAATTTATGATTGCCCAATCCTTCCAGTACGAATCGCCAGGAACTATTGCAGAAGCAATTTCATTACTTCAAAAATATGGTGACGAAGCTAAAATACTTTCAGGCGGCCATAGCCTTATTCCCATGATGAAATTAAGATTTGCATCACCTGAATATCTTATTGATATTAATAGCATCAAGGGCTTATCGCACATAAATGAAGAAAATGGCATTGTAAAAATTGGTGCTCTTACAAGAGAAGCGGAGATCGAACATTCCGACTTATTAAAAAAATACTTCCCAATTTTTGGGGATGTAACCAAACAGATTGCGGATCCGCAAGTAAGAAACCGCGGAACAGTTGGCGGTAATCTTGCGCATGGCGATGCGGCCAATGACCATCCCGCGGTGATGATGGCCCTGAGAGCGATTATTGTAATAACGGGTCCTGAAGGAAATCGAACGGTACCTATCGATGAATTTTTCTTTGGATTTTATACAACCGCAATTCAACAGAATGAAATCCTTACTGAGATTCAAATTCCGATTCCACCTGCGGGGACTGGAAGCGCCTATCATAAACTGGAAAGAAAAGTAGGGGATTATGCTACTGCCGGGGTCGCGGTTCAATTGACTCTTGACAACAAAGGCATTTGTACTGCTGCCGGAATTGGTTTAACCAATGTAAATCCGGTTCCTTTAAGGGCTTCCCGTTCTGAGGCTGCATTATTGGGTAAGCCGATTACTGATGCTTCCATTGCGGAGGCCGCGCAATACGCCTCAGAGGATTGCAGTCCTTCATCAGACTTAAGAGGCAGTGAGGAATACAAACGGGCGATGGTGGCAGTATTGGTAAAACGTATGATTCATAAAACTGTAGAAAGAATTACAAAATAATGTTCTTTCATCAAAACAAAGTAAACATTTAAATCAGGAACAATGGAAATTACAGTATCAGTAAATGGAACAGAACATAAGCTTGATGTTGAACCACGCATGCTGCTGGTTCATCTTATTCGCGAAAACCTGAACCTAACGGGAACGCATATAGGTTGCGATACCAGCAGTTGCGGAGCTTGTACAATACTGTTGGATGGCAAATCGGTAAAATCCTGTACTATTCTCGCGGTGCAGGCTAATGGTAAATCGGTATCAACTATTGAGGGCGTTGTTGCGGCTGACGGAACACTACATCCACTGCAGGAAGGCTTCAAAGAAAATCATGGCCTGCACTGTGGGTTCTGTACACCGGGTATGATTATGCGATCCATAGAATTATTGGAAAATAATCCTAATCCTACGGAAGAAGAAATAAGGTGGGGAATTTCGGGTAACCTTTGCCGTTGTACGGGTTATAACAATATCGTAAAGGCGATAGAATATGCCAGTGCAAAAATGCGTGGCGTTGAAACTGCTTCAACCGAACCCCAGTTCGTTTAAATTAATTTATCAACTTATTCAATCTAATCATATGATTCAATGTAAAACTTCAAAGGCAATCAGTGGAATGGGACATTCCATGAAAAGAAAGGAAGATGCACGGTTTATCCAGGGGAAGGGTCATTATGTCGATGATATAAAGCTGGATGGAATGCTCTACATGGATATTACGCGAAGCCCCTATGCGTATGCTAAAATAAAGAACATCGATATCAGCGAGGCAATGAAAGTTCCCGGCGTTGTAGCTGTGATTACCGGCAAGGACCTGGAAAAATATAACCTTCATTGGATGCCAACAATAATGTCGGACACTCAAATGGTATTGCCGACGGATACTGTAATGTACCAGTCGCAGGAAGTAGCTGCGGTAATTGCTACGAGTCGTTATGCAGCACGCGATGGTCGCGAGGCTGTAAAGGTGGAGTATGAGCCTATGCAAGCGATTGTAGATCCCTTCAAATCTATGGATCCTTCCTCACCGGTGCTAAGGACAGATAAGCCGGGAAAGAAAGATAATCACATTTGGCATTGGGAAGTGGGCGATAAGGCAAAAACTGAGAAAGTTTTTGCTGAAGCGGATGTTGTTGTAAAAGAACAAATGCATATTCCGCGTATTCATGTATCATCCATTGAAACATGCGGCTGCGTGGCCGATTACGATAAAGTTAATAACCACCTTACGATGTATATGACCACCCAGGCGCCTCATGTAATCCGCACCGTAATTGCTTTGGTGGCGGGGCACGTGGGATTGACTGAAGAAAAAGTAAGAGTCATTTCTCCTGATATCGGTGGCGGCTTTGGTGGTAAAGTGCCGGTATATCCCGGCTATGTTATTGCGATTGCCGTATCGTTTCTTGTTGGTAAACCCGTAAAGTGGATTGAAGATAGAAGTGAAAATCTGCAGGCCGATTCTTTCGCACGTGACTATCACATTACCGCAGAAATGGCCGGGACAAAAGAAGGAAAAATCCTTGCAACCCGGTTCAAGGTTTTGGCAGATCATGGCTACACCGACGCTGCAGCTAACCCTTCTAAATTCCCTGCCGGTATGTTTTCCATCGCAACCGGTTCTTATAATTATGGAACTGCGTTTATGGAGGCTGATGCAGTTTATACCAATAAGCCGCCCGGAGGCGTTGCCTATCGTTGTTCTTTTAGGGTAACGGAAGCCGTACACGCAATTGAACGCATGACGGATCGTTATGCCCTGGAGATAGGGAAAGATCCGGCACAATTAAGAATGGATAACTTCATTAAGAAAGAAGAGTTTCCATGGCATTCACCGACCGGCTGGACTTATGATAGCGGTGATTATCATGCAGGGTTGCAAAAAGCAATGGACGTTGTTGATTACCCGGCACTAAGAAAAGAGCAGGCTGAAAAAAGAGCGAAAGGTGAATTAATGGGAATCGGAATTGCAACATTTACAGAAGTGGTTGGGGCGGGACCTTCCAAAGATTTCGATATCCTTGGAATTAAAATGTTTGATAGCGCAGAGATAAGGGTACATCCGACAGGTAAAGCTATTGCACGCTTTGGAACCAAAAGCCAGGGACAGGGGCATGAAACAACGTATGCGCAAATTATTGCTGAAGTTTTAGGAATACCTGCCGAAAATATACAGGTTGAAGAAGGCGATACAGATACTGCTCCATATGGTTTGGGTACCTATGCAAGTCGCAGCACGCCTACAGCAGGAGCGGCTGCGGCTGTTGCTGCACGAAAGCTTCGCGATAAAGCAAAAAAGATTGCCGCCTACTTGCTTGAAGTAAGCGAAGATGACCTGGAGTGGGAACCCGGTAAATTTTTTGTAAAAGGGGCGCCGGAAAAAGCAAAGACTATCCAGGAGCTTGTTTTTGCCGCGTACACTAATTTCCCGCAGGGAATGGAAGCAGGCTTTGAAGCGACACACTATTATGATCCTCCAAATCTTACCTTTCCATCAGGCGCCTATATCTGCGTGGTTGATATTGACAAAGAAACCGGTGGCATCCACGTTCGCAGGTTTGTAGCTATTGATGATTGCGGACACATCATTAACCCGATGATTGTACAAGGACAGGTTCATGGCGGGCTCACGCAGGGAATAGCTCCCGCCATGTATGAAGAATTAATTTATGACGAGGCGGGAAATATCTTAAACGGAACTCTGATGGATTATCTCGTTCCAACGGCTATTGAATCGCCGAAGTGGGAAACGGGTCATATCGTAACGCCATCTCCGCATCATCCCATAGGTGCGAAGGGAGTGGGCGAATCGCCAACTGTTGGCTCACCACCTGCTATTGCCAATGCAATTATAGATGCGCTCTCGCCTTATGGAATCACGCATCTTGATATTCCCATCACGCCTTTCAAAGTTTGGAAAGCGCTAAAAGAAAAGGGTGTATACGACAAATAAAATTTATGTGAAAATTGAGCAGGCCACACAAGTGGCCTGTCCTATTTCAAAATATTACCATTCAACTTTCGTAAATTTATAAGAGGCTTTTCAACATTTTACATGTATTCTATAACACTCCGTGGATGCGGATTAAACAAATTCAGGCATGAATACAACAATAACAAAATCATTTCACGCAGAACAAAACATTGATGAGGTTTGGGATAATCTTACAGACCCTGAAAAAGTGGTTGTGTGTGTGCCCGGCGCACATTTAACTGAAAAGGTAGATGATAATAATTATAAGGGCGGGGTTGAATTAAAATTCGGCCCTGTTAAAGCAAGTTATGGCGGACTTATAACTTTTATGGAAAGAGATGTTGCCTCGCACACGATGAAATTAAAAGGAAGCGGCACGGATACAAAAGGAAAAGGGGGCGCTGAAATGACGATGACAGGAAATCTTACAGAAAAGGACGGTGGTACCGACGTAAACATTTCAATGGAAGTATCTATTGTTGGTATGCTGGCGCAATTTGGAAGCAGGCTTATCAATGATGTTAGCAACCAGGTCTTCGACCAATTCATCAATAATTTTAAAAATAAATTATCAGGTGGTGAAGTAGATAATTCATTACACACCGGCTCTCTTGTTGGCAGCGCTATAAAAGGAATTTTTAGTGGAAAAAAATAATAGCAAGTGGAATTAATTAAAAGTGCGAAAGAAATTATTGCAGCTTTAGACAGACACCAGTATGTAGCGGATGAAGAGTTTGCTACAATACTTTTTCTTTTATTAAAGCTTCAGAAACCATTATTGCTGGAAGGTCCGCCCGGCGTGGGCAAAACGGAAATGGCACTGGTCCTCTCGCAATTATTAGACACCAAATTGATAAGGCTGCAATGTTATGAAGGCCTTGATATAAACGCCGCTGTGTACGAATGGAACTATCAAAAACAATTGCTTGGGATCAAACTACAGGAGGATGCCAATCTTACCGTTGAAGAAAAAGAACACCATATTTTCAGCAATGAATACTTACTGATGCGCCCGTTGCTGCAAAGTATAATGGAAGAAGAAAAAGCGCCTGTTTTACTGATAGATGAATTAGACAGAAGCGATGAAGAGTTTGAGGCATTTTTATTGGAATTGCTATCGGTCTTTCAAATAACTATTCCGGAGATGGGCACTATTAAGGCAAGGTATAAACCTTATGTAATACTAACGTCAAACCGTACACGTGAATTAAGTGATGCATTAAAAAGACGTTGCCTCTATCATTGGATTGATTATCCTGATCTTGAAAAGGAAATGATTATTGTTAAAAAGAAGTTACCCAATATTGAACAGCATTTGCTGGAGCAGGTTGTTGCACATGTGCAGGCATTCCGGCAAAGAAAACTGGCCAAAACGCCGGGTGTTAGTGAAACAATTGACTGGGCTGAAAGCTTGATGGCGCTGGGCTTTAGAGAAGTTAATGCCAAAGCATTTGAACAAACATTGGGAAGTGTTTTAAAATCGGTGGAAGATATTAGTCAAACAAAAACTGAATTTGCGTTGACGCATTAAACTATAAAAAAATGTCCCATGCAGAAAGCCACCAACATCGGGAAGTTCCTTACTTAGTGCGCCTTGAGTCTTTGAGGGAATAGATTTTATAAGTAAATCATTATGAAACACCAGGCATTTCAAACACAAAACATAACCGAAAGCATAGTGGCTTTCATTCAATTTGCCAGGAGCCATGGATTTAATATTGGCATCCGGGAAACCGAGGATGCCCTTGCTTGCGCAAATCAAAATTTAATTGCAGAACGGTCAGCCCTTAAGTATGCATTAAAGTCCATTTGCTGTACATCTCCCGAAGAAAGAAAAGTTTTTGAAAAATTGTTTATTCTTTATTGGGATACCAACCCTATGGACATCGAAGAAAAAAAGAATAAAACATCGCTGCAAGGCCTGGTTAAAAAAAAGACTAACGCGTCATTAGTAATGCTTGGACAGGGCAAAATAAATAGTGCCACCGAAGAAGGTAAGAACTATTCGGGGGCAAATGACGCCGAGCGGTTGAAGAAAACCGACCTTGCCTCGCTGAACCAAATGGATGCGCAGGTTTTGGAAGAAATTGCAAAAAAGATGTTCAGGGAAATGACGCTGCGCTTGCGCCGCAGAATGAAAGAGAACAGGAATAGCGGAAGAATTAATTTACGTCGCACGATCAGGAGAAGTATTAGTTATGGCGGTGAACCAATGGAATTATTTCGCCGGGCTCAAAAGCCAAAAAAACAACGGCTGCTTGTTTTCCTGGATGTTAGCGGATCAATGGATAAATACAGTTATTTCCTGTTGAGATTTATTTATGCATTGCGTGAAAATTTCAGGCAAATGGAGGCATTTGTCTTCAGTACTTCATTAATAAGAATAAGCAAAGGATTACAACAGAGCCGGCTTGATTTTGTTTTGAATAAAGTGAGCGAACAGGCTGTTAACTGGAGTAGCGGAACACGTATTGGCGAATGCCTGCAGACCTTTAATGATAAATACGGGAAACTATTATTAAATGGTTCTCCCACGATTTTGATACTAAGTGATGGACTCGATACAGGTGAGGCAACATTACTTGAAAAGGAAATGATGCAGCTTAAAAAAAGAGCCGGAAGAATTATCTGGTTAAATCCGTTAAGGGGAACAAAAGGGTATGCGCCTGAAGCAAAGGGAATGAAAGCTGCGTTAGGTTCCGTGGATGATTTTAGAAATGCTCACTCACTTGACTCGCTGCTTGAACTCGAAAATATTTTGGCAGATGCTTGACCAATTTTTAGATAATATTGCTAAGCTCGCGAAGAAAAATGAGCCTTTTGCTATCGCAGTTGTCGTGCGGCGGGAGGCTCCTTCCAGCGGTAAGGTGGGTGACAAAGCAGTCATCAGCAAATATGGTGAAATATTGGGTTGGGTCGGTGGCGGATGCGTAAATGGTATCGCCATTAAAGAAGCGGAAGACGCATTGAGGTCGGGCAAATCAAGATTAGTAAGGATCGGCAAAGCAATTGTTCCATCCAAAAATGAAGGAATTATGGAATATAAAATGACTTGTCAAAGCGAAGGCACCGTAGAAATTTTTATTGAACCAGTGATGCCCAAACCACACCTTGTCGTTATTGGTAAAACAGCCATCGCAAGGGCATTGGTAAAACTTGCTGGTGATACAGGATATCGTATTACGGCCGTCGCCGAAGATGCCAATCTGTCAACCTTTTCAAAAGTTGATGAGTTAATTACGCAACTCAACCTCAACAATGTTACCACAACTGCGTCTACGTGTATCGTTATAGCTACGCAGGGTGAGCAGGATGAGAAGGCTTTGCAAGAGGCTTTAAAAAAAGAAAGAGATTACCTGGGTTTTGTGGCCAGCAGGAAAAAGATGGAAGCTATCTCCAAATATCTTACTGATGCCGGTTTTAACAAAAGCGCTATTGAAGCTATAAGGTCTCCTGCCGGAATTGATATTAACGCAAAGACCCCCGAAGAAGTAGCAATAAGTATTTTGGCAGAAATAATTCAACAAAAAAATAGTTCGTCTGGAATAAGTTCATTTGAAAAATTTGAAGAAATAAAAAATGATGCGCCGGCGCCGAAATACTACATTAATCCTGTGTGCGGAGTGCCTGTCGATATGAATCATCCCAAACATATAATCGAATTTAACGGGGAGAAGGTTTACTTCTGTTGTGATGGATGCAAAATAAAGTTTGAAGCAACGCCGGAAAAATATATGGCCAAAATTGAT
>NZ_JBMQQG010000174.1:0-11599 GCF_057362405.1 Ginsengibacter sp. | reverse complement strand
CAAAGGGCCAAATGCAGCAGCACTATACGGCTTCCTGGGGAGAAACGGCGCCATTATAATTTCAACTAAGAAGGGTACAAAAAATAAAAGTGGCTTGCAGGTAACTTTTAACTCGAGCACACAGTTTAATAAAGGGTTTATTGCATTGCCGAAATATAATGATGAATATGGGCCGGGTGATAATGGAAAGTATGCATTTGGCGGCGGTGGGTCCAGCCCTGCTTCTTATTTCGGAAGCGGAGCAGTGGGTGTTGGAATTAACGACTACGATTATGATGTTTGGGGTCCTCAATTCAGGGGGCAATTAATACCCCAGTATGACGGAGTATACGATCCGGGCCAGGATTACACGACTACCTTTGCGGACGGAACGATGTATACAGGCCACGTGGCACCAACACCATGGCTTGCAAGAGGAAAGAATAATCTTCCAAGATTTTTGCAAACCGGGCTTCTTCAGTCGAATAGTATTTCGGTAGGTTCATCTACTGAAAAAACCGATTTTCGTCTATCCATTGGGAATACATACCAAAGAGGTATTGTGCCTAATACCAAGCTAAACAACGGGAACTTTACCGCCAGTCTTGTACAAAGGTTCAATAGTAAATTGAGTTTAACCACTTATTTCAATTATAGCAGGCAATCAACACCAAATGTACCTGATGTTAATTACGGGCCTAATAGCATCATCTATAATCTTATTCTTTGGGGAGGTGCTGACTGGAGCGTATCGGATCCGAATATCCGTAATTACTGGCAAACAGGAAAAACAGGTATACAGCAAAATTATGAAGAGTATTACCGGTACAACAATCCATGGTTCATGTCTTACGAATGGTTGAGGGGGCATTACCAAAATAATGAGTATGGATACGCATCCCTGAACTATAAGCTAAATGACAATATTGATTTCCAGTTCAGGCCGAGCATGACTGCGTACGATATGTTTAACTCCGAGAAAATGCCTTACTCCGCTGATGTCTATGGCAGAGAACTTCACCAGGGGGATTACCGTGAAGACAGGAGGTCTTTATTTGAATCAAATGAAGAACTGCAGGTAAGGTATCATAAAGATAATATTCTGGGATTCTTAGACCTGCAGGCCCTGGGTGGTGGAAACGTGAGGGATTTTAGTTTCAATTCGAACTTTGAATCTACTAACTACCTGAACGTTCCTGGCGTTTATTCATTTTCCAACTCGCAGGGTACTTTAACGGGAAGTAGTTTCCGCTCAAGCCTGTTGGTTTTAAGTGCTTACTATTCGGTCGATCTTGGATATAAATCCTTTGTAACAGCAAACGTAACCGGCCGGGTTGATAAATCGTCTTCACTGCCCGCAAATGCAAACAGCTACTTTTATCCTTCATTTAACCTTGCAACCGTTGTTTCGGAATATGTGCATTTGCCAAAAGTAATTTCGTTCTTAAAATTCAGGGGATCGTACGCTGAAAGTAAAGCCGGTGGAACCACTGCCTTTTTTTCGCCTGATGTAAGCGCTACTCCTGCCGGTAATTATGGGTATACATGGAGCTCTCCTTATGGTGGCCCGGTTTATCAATTCACGCCAACATATTCCTTAGCGCCAACTTATAACAGTCAGAATAGTGCGAAATATAGTGATCAAACCATTAACCCAACCATTCATACCCAGGCACGGAAAGCCACTGAGTTTGGTGCGGATATTCGTTTTTTCAACAACCGGTTAGCTTTTGATATAACTCATTATCATTATAAAGATGATGCCATAGTAGGGCAGGGAACTTCTCCTTCGTCCGGCTATTCTTCGTACCTGACTAACGGAAATGTATATACGAACGATGGTTGGGAGGTTACCATGAATGCAAGACCTATTGTTAATCCAAATGGGTTTAACTGGAATATAACCGCTAATTTCTCTACCTATGTAAGGAAATGGGTAAATAATTCAAACCCGAATAACTATGAATACAATGGCAAAAGGATTGACCTCGTTTACGGAAATGCTTTTGTAAGGACACCCGACGGCAAGATGGTAATTGATCCTGCTTCAGGTGTTTATATGAGGTTTTCAGATTTAGGTGTTTCAGCAAAAAAAATATACGGGCATGCCGATCCTGATTGGCAATGGGGCTTGATCAATATGGTTAGCTACAAAAACTTTTCACTACACTTTCAATTCGATGGAATGGTTGGCGGTGTAATGGAAGATTATGTTAGAAAGAAAACGTTACAGGGAGGCCGTCACATCGAAGCTGCTACTGGTGCCTTGGGGGCTGCCCGGCCTATGGATGAGGCCAACATTGCAGCCTACCTGGGCGACGGCGTAAACCTTACGGGTGCACCAATTGTGTTGGATCCACTGACAGGAGTAATTACCAATTACAAGGATCTTACGGTTACCCGGAACGCCACCAAAAGCCAGGTGCAGCCGTTTGTTACACGCATGGCTTCAATTCCTGATTTAGATATTATTAAAAAGACGTATGCTAAGTTAAGAGAGGTAACTCTTTCATATAACCTGCCTCAAAGTTTGTTTGGAGCCAAATCTTTTATTCATGAGGCAAGTGTTTCTTTTGTTGGGCGAAATTTATTGTACTTCTTCCCAAACAAGTATAAGGATGTAGATGTGGACCAGTATACTCAGGATTCTGGCTCTGGATTGCAAACGCCAACAACACGCAGCTACGGCTTCAATGTAAATCTTTCATTCTAATCTAATACAAAGCAGACAAATATGAAACAGATAAAATATTTATTCTTTATTCTTATCGGCAATTTAATATTGACTTCGTGCAATAAACAAATTATCGACAAGCAGGTTAATCCCAATAACCCGCCGAGCGTGCCTCCTAATTTAATTTTGGGAACCATCTTAACTGATGTATCGGGAACGGGTAGTCAAGGTAGCCTTGGCGGAATTAATTCATGGGATAACGTGCCTGACTGGAACCAGTATCACTGTCAGAATTATGATTATTACGGTAATAATATTTACTCGTGGACTGCTGATAATAGTTCTTTTGATCCTTACCTCGTGATGAAAAACGTAAATAAAATGCAAGATGAAGCAGTTGCACGAGGAGCAGATCCTGAAAATCCATATGATGCTGTCGGTCGATTTGTGAAAGCCTATTATTTTTATAATTTGACTTCAATGTTTGGAGATGTTCCCTTAACGAGTGCATTGCAAGCTCCCGAAATTTCTTCACCCGATTATACGCCGCAGGAACAGGTATTTCAATATGTATTAAACGAGTTGGATTCTGCCAATAATGAATTTTCAGCATTAATGGGTAAAAACGACAATTCTCTGTCTGCGTCGCAGGATATATTTTATGGTGGAAACCTTGCCGCATGGCAAAAGCTTGTCAATACTTTTAAACTCAGGGTGCTGGTGAGCCTCAGCAATAAAGCTTCAGATGCAACGCTGAATGTTCCGGCTCAATTCGCCGCTATAATTGGTAATCCTTCCAAATACCCGATTTTCACAAGCCAGGGTGACGATTTTCAATTTGTATACAATCCGGGTAGTTCAAATACATATAGCACTTACCCGTTCAATCCAAGTAATTATGGTTCAATTGCAGGCAGGTTTAATATGGCCTCTACATACGTTGACGCTCTTAAAGCATTAAATGATGCACGTGTGTTCATGACCTGTGAACCAGCGTCAGCATTGTGGGGCAATGATCCTAATCCTGCCCAATTTAAATATTTCGTTGGTGCCAGCACCGGCGAGCCGGTTCAAAGTATGTACGGCAATGCAAGTGCAGGTGAGTACTCTTTTATTAACAGGTACCGCTATTACTCTAATTTCACAGGCGAGCCAGATGTATTGGTGGGTTATAAAGAAATGCTTTTTAACATTGCTGAAGGAATTAAAAGAGGATGGGCTAACGGTAACGCAGAAACGTATTATAGAACCGGTATCGCTCAATCGTTGAAATTTTATGGAATTGACACTAGTTCAAGTAGCCAGACCGCTTACTTTCTTCCCGCTGGAGCTAACTCCGTAACACAGGTTGCTCCATATCCCTTTACTTTTGATTTTTCAACTTATTATTCGCAGCCGTCAGTGAAACTTTCTGCAATCCAGGCAACCGCAATCGATCAAATAGTGCTTCAAAAATATATTGCGATGTTTGAAAATTCAGGTTATGAAGCCTACTTTAACTGGAGGAGGACTGGCGTACCCGCATTTCAAAGCGGGGCAGGTGTTGGAAACAATGGTGTTATACCGAAGAGATGGGCTTATCCACAATCTGAACAGCAGCAGAATGGAACTAATTATGCGGCAGCATTGTCAGCACAAC
This sequence comes from Ginsengibacter sp., assembly GCF_057362405.1. Lineage (NCBI taxonomy): Bacteria > Pseudomonadati > Bacteroidota > Chitinophagia > Chitinophagales > Chitinophagaceae > Ginsengibacter > Ginsengibacter sp. Next base: position 7,307 of record NZ_JBMQQG010000174.1, on the reverse strand, counting down.
AATTTGCAGCAGACGATCTTAATCAAACTATGTGGTTGTTAAAATAGTTTTGTTGCTTGATAGATAAAACTAAAAAATAAATTAGTCCGGTTTGGTTTTAGAACATAGAGACGGAATGGTATTTATTCCGTCTCATTTTATTTTTCTTTTGAATATTTGCTAAAATTATGGATGAATCCAAAGCTATAGAAGTTGTTGATGAAATTATGAGTCTGTATAATAATTATGGTGATGAAGACTATATCGGTGAACCTCTTTCACAGATTGAGCACATGTGTCAGTGTGCTCAATTGGCTGAAAAAGGGAACTACGACGATGAAGTAATTCTTGCCGCGTTCTTCCACGACATCGGGCATTTATGCGAGCATATTATGAATGTGGAATATATGGACGGGTATGGTATTGTAGATCACGAAAAAATTGGTGCCGAATACCTAGCCGGCAAAGGGTTTTCTAAAAAGATAACAAGACTCATTGAATCGCACGTTGCTGCAAAACGTTACCTCACTTATAAAAACCCTGCTTACTATAACAAGCTTTCGGAAGCCAGTAAAAGCACATTAAACTTCCAGGGTGGGCGAATGAACGAGCAGGAAGCAAAGGACTTTGAAAAAGAAGAATGGTTTAACTTATACATTACTCTTAGAGGCTGGGACGAAAGAGCAAAAGAAGAACATGTTCCTCTGCCGGATTTACAACATTATCGGAATATGATGATTAATCACCTCACTAAAAATAAATGAATGAGTATTGAATTGGTTGTATTCGACATTGCAGGAACCACAGTTGCCGACAAAGGAAATATAAATGATGTTTTCAGAAAAGCTTTTTTAAACGCAGAGATAGAAAATGTAGATCCCGCCGATGTAGATGAGGTGATGGGTTATAGAAAGAAAGAAGCGATAGAAATAATAGTTGCAAAATATAAACCGGGTTATGAAAATGATGCTGCATTTATAGATGCTATTCACGAAGATTTTACCAATCAGATGGTGGCTTACTATGAAACATGCGACGGCCTGGTTCCACTTCCATTTGCTGAAAAAGTTTTTAAGGAGTTACACACAAACAAAGTGAAAGTGGCATTGAATACAGGTTTTACAAGGGTGATCACTACGCCAATTTTAGAACGACTCGGCTGGGATAACGCTCCTTTCATAGACGCAGTTATTTGCAGTGATGAAGTTCCTGAAGGGCGTCCTCATCCATATATGATAGAAATGCTTATGCAGAAATTTAGCATTAGCAATGCTGAAGACGTGGCAAAAGTGGGCGATACAAAAGTAGACATTGAGGAAGGGCGTAATGCTGGCTGCGGAATAGTGGTGGGAGTAACAACCGGTACTTATACCAGGGAACAACTGATAAAATATCAGCCTGATTTTATAATAGATTCATTAGAAATTTTGCCTTCATTAATTCTCTGATAAGTGCAGCCAGTTTCCATACCTGTTAATAAAAGCAAATACCGGGATACTTACGTAGCGATCTTTGCATCGATCATTACCTTTTTAACCTATGCATCAGTGTACGCTTTCCGGAAACCATTTACGGTTGGAAGTTTCAGCAAAGCGCCGCTTATATTTGGCATGGATTACAAAGATGCCCTGGTTATAACCCAGGTGATTGCTTACATGTTCAGCAAGTTTTACGGAATAAAATTTATTGCTGAGTTAAAAAGGTTTGGGAGAGGCAAATTAATTCTGTTGCTTATTGGGATTTCCTGGATAGCATTGTTGCTTTTCGCAATAACGCCCGCCCCATTCAACATTATATTTTTATTTATTAATGGTTTTCCGTTAGGTATAATATGGGGAATCGTTTTTTCATTTGTTGAAGGACGACGGGCAACCGATTTTATTGGTGCTTCTCTTGCTGTGAGTTTTATTTTTTCATCTGGTTTTGTAAAATCTGTAGCAAAATACTTACAGGTTGATTTTCATGTAACCGACTGGTGGCTTCCATTTATTACCGGGCTCGTTTTTATCCTACCCTTATTGCTTTTTGTTTATCTACTGGAACGAATTCCACCTCCTTCGGAAGAAGATATTGAAAACAGGATTATTCGACTGCCAATGGATAAAACGGAGAGAAAAAAGTTTTTTAATGAATTTAAATACGGACTGGTGTTGCTGGTAGTACTCTATGTCTTCTTAACCGTGTTCCGCGACATTCGAGATAATTTTGCTGCTGATATTTGGAAAGAACTGGGCTTTGGTAATGAACCTTCTGTTTTTACGGCAACAGAAATACCCATCACCATAATTGTGTTGATAATGATTGGCAGTATGATTATTATACGAAATAACAAAAGGGCTCTTGTTATTACGCACATCATTATAGTTGCGGGTTTTTTAGTAGCCGGAATTAGTTCGTGGATGTTTATCAACCATCATCTTTCTCCTTTTTTATGGATGACACTAGTGGGACTGGGATTATATATGGGTTATATTCCTTTTAACTGCATTTTGTTTGAAAGGCTGATCGCAACTTTCAGACATGGTGGAAACGTCGGATTCCTGATATACATTGCTGATTCATTTGGCTATTTAGGAAGCGTGCTGGTTATTATTAGCAAATCTGTTTACAGTAACAAGTTGCCATGGGCAACTGTGTATTCTAACGGTGTCATGTACCTGTCGATAATTGGTGTTGCCGGAACACTAATGGCATTGCGTTATTTTAATAGAAAGTATAAGAGGAGTAACGTTGTGAAGCTAAAGAATGACGAACAGGAAATTATATCATTAACAATGTAAATTTTAAGCAACCCATTCCCACTGCCGGGTATGTCGCAGGATGGAGAGGGGTTGGGGTGAGGTCATGAGTAAATCAGCAATAGTAATCGGAGCAGGAATTGTTGGCCTGGCAACTGCAAGGGCGCTTTCTCTTAATGGCTTTAAGGTAACCGTTATTGAAAGATCGGCTAAGGCCGTTGGCGCATCAGTAAGGAATTTTGGAATGGTATGGCCCGTGGGGCAACCCGATGGAACCATGTATAATCGTGCTTTGCGCAGCCGGAGCGTTTGGAAAGAAATTGCAGATACAGCCGGCTTTTGGTACGATGAATGCGGTAGTGTTCATTTGGCGTATCATGCCGATGAATGGACTGTATTGCAGGAGTTATATGAAGCATTTAATAAAAATGATCGCCCGGTTACTCTAATGAATCCATCGGAAATATCGGGTAAAATAAATGGTGTTAATCCCGGGAATTTAATTGGCGGATTATTTAGTAAAACAGAATTGATTATCGACCCGAGAGAGGCCATTGCAGTGCTACCTTCTTATTTATCAGAAATTCATGATGTTCGTTTTATTTGGAATAAAAACGTGGTTGCTGTTGAAAAGAATAAAGTAAAGGTTGGCGAGGAAACGATGCAGGCTGATGTTATTTGCATTTGTTCAGGTGCCGATTTTGAAACACTATATCCGGGGAAATTTGCAGAGCTGCAGTTAACGAAATGTAAGCTACAGATGATGCGGTTTACGAATGCATACGAACAGTCCAGGATAGGAACAGCTCTTTGCGGAGGCTTGTCTCTTATTCATTATGAAAGTTTCAAAGCTGCGCCATCACTGCCATTGTTGAAAGAGCGATATCAAAATGAGCTGAGTGATTACCTGCGATTAGGCATTCACGTTATGGTTTCTCAAAACGGAAAAGGAGAGCTTACCGTGGGCGATTCACATGAATATGGATTAACATTTTCGCCATTTGATGACACATTTATCAATGACTTAATTACAACGTATCTTAAAACTTTTGCACTTACTGATCAGTGGAAATTAATTCAATCATGGCATGGAATTTATCCTAAAATGACGAATGGTAAAACAGATATTTTTCTGAAGGCTGAAGAAGGTGTTTATATAATCAATGGTCTTGGCGGCGCAGGAATGACTTTATCCTTTGGCTTTGCTGAAGAAGTTGTAGAAACCATAGTTTAAAAATTCAATCATCAATTCAATCATCGGATCCTCTAATAAAGATTATTCGTTGTAGCTGACCTGGCTTGTCATTGATTTATTCTAAAATACATTCTCCACATACCTTTCAATTCTTCCCTAAATTTTGGATACGTTAAGAAGGTTTTGCTATGAAAGTGAAAGCCGGCTTTTTGGTAAAATGAAATGGCTTCCCGGTTGGTATCGATCACTGCAAGCCATAAAATCTCTTTGTTAGTATTCTTCGCAATATTAAAAGATAACTCAAGCAATTGTTTGCCGATCTTCATTCCCTTAAACTTTGGCAAGATATAGATCTTGTCAAGCTCTGCGCCTTTACTTATGTCGAGGCCCGGAAGGTTTGAAAATAAATTAAGTTTCATAAATGCCACTGGCTCTTTGTGCTTAAATGCAACATAGAATTGAATTTTTTCATCAGCCAATTCTTTTTCTAAAATGTCAATTCCAAAGACTTGCTGCAGATAATTTTCTAATCCACCCTTTTCCCAATGGTGGTGGAAATTTTGACTGTATGCTTCGCAACAAATTTTGTGGAGCATCCCGGCGTCAGCAACTTTCATTTGAATAATTTCTATATCATTGGCCATGGCTTTAAAAATGATTATTTAGCTGTTTGCATATTCCTCATCTTCTATCACCATCCCATTATCTGTTAATTCCTTTTCCTTTTTTCTTTTATGAAGCTCTAATTTGGTTTTAGAATCTATCATGTCGGCTTGCACTTCATTTTTAATCCTCATTTCAATTTCATTTAAATATTCATCATACGGCCCGCGGCTTGTTAATCCTTTCCAGGTTACGGGTAAAATATCAACTAAAATGAAAAAGAAAATCAAGAACCAGGTGGTGATCCTGATAATACTATTGGAAGCGGTCAACCGGCTTAAGGCATTTTCTCTTTCAAGATAGTCCCGGCTAAAGGTAAGCCTGTTTATTTTTGATTGCCGTGTTGAGTCAAGCCTGGCCATTGCAACAGTGTTTTCAATCTTCTTTGCTTCATTGGATATTTTCGTCTGTGCCAGGTCGTTATATAACCGGTTAAGATAGGCAGTATCATATTTAAAAGTGGGACCTTCACCTGCTCTCCCTGTGGTGCGATCGTCGCCTCTTACCACTCCCTTTATTTCATCGTGCAGAATTCCTTCCTGGGTATGAATGGTATCGTTTATAACTTTTGCGGTGTTATCAATAGTATCCCTCTGCTGTTGTAAATCTTTTTTCTGCAGTTGATAAACATTTTCAATGCTATCCACTTTTGCATGCGCCACTTCATCCATATTTACTTCAATACTTTCATGAAAGTAAAGTAATACCAAAGGATGGGCAACAGCAATGCCAACGAAAGCTGAAAAAACAACCCTTGACAAAAATGTAAGCGAGCTGATATCTTTTAATATGGAACCTTTTTTGCGAAATGTGGAGATGATAAACCGGTCAAAAATGAAGACTATACACGCCCATACAAGGCCGGCAAGAATATATAGATAAGGGTTATTTACAAATGTTGATATAGCATAGGTCATGGAAAATAAACCTAGCGTAGCCGGAACCAAAACAAGGGCTCCAAAGCCGGCATGTTTTATATGTTCAGAACGGGGACATCTTTTGAGAATATCTTCATCGGAGCCCTCACAGGCTATTAAAAAACGGTATAATAATGATTTCAAAAGACTATGTTTTTCTTTTAATAAGATCGTTTACATATTGCTTAGCTGTAGGCAGCGCTGTGGTTGCGGCCTGCAGGAAAATAATACTTCGTCTTTTAAGGTTGAATAGTTGAAAGAAAAACAGTATTCAAAAGTATACAGAAAGAATTGAGATATCAATAGTATTAACAGAACTTTTGTAAATAAAAACGCCAACTTTTTTATGGTACTCGTTACGTCGGTATTGTAAAAAATGCCCGCTAAAAAACTATATTCCAATCATAAGAATCTACTTTAATAATTTTTTATAACGCCCCATTGCTTCCACATAATAATAATCGGCGTAAGGTAGCGGGGCGTTTACCTCCGAATTGCTGTTCATATTGGCAACACTGTGTTTCAAAATAAAACCACCGTTTGTACCAATAGCTGCTTTATATTCAGGATCAGAAAGCGTATGCAAAATAATGGAGGCGGCTTTAAGATATTCCTTCGACAAGTAGATACCACTGTAACCCGAGAGCTCAATTAACGCCGACGCTAAAATTGCTCCCGCTGAGGCGTCACGTTCCGCATTTGGAATACCCGGTGCATTATAATCCCAATATGGTATCTTATCTTTCGGAAGGTTAGGATTGTTTAATAGGAATGAGGCGATGTGTTGAGCCTGATCTAAATATTTTTTATCATTTGTATAGCGATACATAACCGTGTAGCCGTAGAGTCCCCACGATTGACCCCTTGCCCATGCGGACTCATCCGCTGCTCCTTGCGCAGTTTGCTTCTTAATCACTTTTCCGGTTACAGGATTATAAACTACTACATGATAAGAACTATAATCAGGCCTGAAATGGTTCTTCATGGTAGTGTTGGCATGTGTAACAGCTATATTGTAAAAAGAAGAATCACCTGTAACTGCAGTCGACCACAGTAATAATTCGAGGTTCATCATATTGTCGATAATCACTCTGAATTCTGTCGTGTCGTTACTATTGCCCCATGAACGAATGCATCCAACTTTCGGATTGAACCTGGTTGATAAAGAACGTGCAGAATTGAGAAGAATTTCTTTGTATTTGGTTTCTGGAGATATTCGATAAAGATTACCATAACTGCAATACATCATAAAACCGAGGTCGTGCGTGCCCGTATTATATTGCTCTTTATCCATTAAAACAATTTTTTTCAACGCCTCATTATATAATGCTTTATCCTTTGTTGCTTCATATAGGTATAACAAAGTGCCGGGATAAAACCCTGCGACCCAATTAGAAGATTTACAAGTCTTAAGACCATCGCCCTGGAATGATTCGGGCATAACCCCGTCAGGAACTTTCTGCATCAAAACCTTATACTGTGCATCTGCCTCCTTCAGATTTTTATCAATCCAGCTTGCTGAAATTTTCTGGGCACTAAGCTGGACTGAATTCAGCATCGCGACCGATAGTAACATGTAGGTCGACGTCCTGGTTGCTATTTTTTTGAGTGATTCTTTCATAAGCTAAGCGCTAAATTCTGTTAATTCAGTTTATATGAGCCCGCACATATGCCTGCGATACAGTGTTTTCTAAATTTCAAAAAATTCCTGTATTCAAAATGCATATAAAATGAAAGCGTCTGCTCGCTATTTTCACCGGACACTTTTTTGATGAAGTTAATGATGTTTTTATAACTTAAAAAAGCTTTTCTAAT
>NZ_JBMQQG010000173.1:0-5063 GCF_057362405.1 Ginsengibacter sp. | reverse complement strand
TAAAACATGAAGAAACTCGCTTACCCGAAGAGCCCTGTTTGCGCCAAGCATAGAAGGTATCGAGCGTAATTGATTCACCTTATCAAACTCCTCATCCTGCAATGCGTAGATAATATCGAAGCCGCTAACCCAAAACAAAACCGACAATGAAAATAATACCGGCACAAAAGCAAATTTGCCGGTTACGGCAATATATGCGCCAATAGGTGAAAGGCTCAAACCAAGCCCAAGTACAAGATGGCACAGCGATGTAAATCTTTTTGTATAACTGTAAAAGAGTATCACAAATAAAGCTACCGGCGCCAATACCAGGCACATTGCATTTATGAAATAGGTAGTTATAATAAATGCAATGCAACTGCTGACAACAAAAATCATCGCATTTTTTTTACTTATAATTCCTGCAGGTATTTCTCTCACAGCAGTCCTTGGATTAATGGCATCAAAATCAGCATCGAGCCAACGGTTAAAAGCCATAGCGGCGCTACGGGCAAAAACCATACAAAGCAACACCAGAATTAACAGTTCCCACCAGGGCTTATAGGTTTCGAAATTCATTGCCTTTAACCCGAGCGCAAAACCGATAAATGCAAAAGGCATTGCAAACACGGTGTGAGCAAAAGTTACAAGAGACAAATAATTTTTAATTGACTTCACCATAAGTTATACCAAAATAAATTTTAAATGGATTTTGCTTTCACTGCCTCCCACAACACGATACCTGCAGCAACTGAAATATTTAACGAATGCTTCATGCCAAACTGTGGAATTTCTATACAGCCGTCGCACAAAATAATAGTTTCCTGTTCAACACCACTAACTTCATTTCCAAAAATAAAAACAGTTTTATCAATATTTAGTTCGGAAAATCTTTCAAGCGAAATACTGTCAGCAACCTGTTCAACTGCAAATATTTTATAATTATTTTGCCGGAGTTCTTCCACGGCCATTTTTGTACTTTCAAAATATTTCCATTCAACTGATTCCTGGGCACCTAATGCGGTTTTCGAAATTTCCTTATGCGGTGGTTTCGCCGTGTAACCCGTTATGTAAACGGCCTCGATTAGAAATGCGTCTGCCGTACGAAACACACTTCCCACATTATAAGCGCTCCTGATATTTTCCAACAATGCAATCACCGGGATTTTTTCTGCACGCCTTACTTCATCAACAGATTTTCGGTTCAATTCATCCATACTCAGTTTTCTCATCAAAAGGCTATTAATTTGCAAAAATACTTTAAAAGCCTCATCTCAACCCTTCTCCAAAAGAGAAGGACAATATTTGCGAAGAATGTCGAAAGAAGATACCCCGTTGATGAAACAGCATAACGCCATCAAGGCGAAATATCCTGATGCGATATTGCTATTTCGTGTAGGCGATTTTTATGAAACCTTTGGCCAGGACGCTATCACCGCTTCCCGTGTTTTAGGCATCACTTTAACGAAACGAAATAATGCATCGCCTACCGCATCGGAATTGGCCGGCTTTCCTCATCATGCGTTGGATACCTATCTACACAAATTAGTAAAGGCCGGTTACAGGGTGGCCATTTGCGACCAACTGGAAGATCCAAAACTAGTAAAGGGAATCGTTAAACGAGGCGTTACGGAACTAATTACACCAGGAGTTGCCACCAATGATAAATTGCTAGAACACAATAACAATAATTTCTTATGCGGCATTTATCTCGCTCCTGAAAAAACGGGAATTTCTTTTCTCGATATTTCAACCGGGGAATTTTTTATTGCAGAGGGCGATAAAGAATACGCTGACAAATTATTGCAAAGCCTCAACCCTGCCGAAGTTATTTTCCAAAGAAGTCATCAAAAGGAATTTAAAAGTTTTTTTGGCAACAAGTTTTATACTTACTCATTGGATGAATGGATTTTTACCGAGCAGTATGCTAAAGAAAGTTTGCTAAAACATTTTGGCACCCAAAGCCTCAAAGGCTTTGGGGTTGAAGATTTATCTACCGGCATTATTGCAGCCGGCGCCATACTCCATTATTTAAAAGATACGGAGCATCCCAATTTGCAACACATCACTTCTTTGCAAAGAATTGATAAGGCTGATCACCTTTGGATGGATAGGTTTACCATACGGAATCTTGAATTGCTCGGTGGCGTTGAAAGTAACAACTCGTTATTAAAAGTTTTAGATAATACCGTTTCACCCATGGGCGCAAGGCTGTTGAAACGCTGGATGGTGATGCCTCTTACAGAAATTGGCAAAATTGAAGAGCGCCAGTTGTTGGTGGAATATTTTATTAAAACACCTGAAGAAAAAAATAAAATAAGCCAGGATATAAAACAAGCAGGCGATGTTGAAAGACTGGTGAGCAAAATTCCCTTAAAGAAAATAAATCCGAGAGAAGTTTTGCAGATAAGTAAAGGGCTAAAACTAATAAGCCACGTGAAAAATATCTGCGATACCTCTGCCAACGAATATCTAAAAAGACTCGGCGATTCTTTAAACCCATGCAAATACATTGCTGATAAAATTGTAAGAGAAATTATAGAGAACCCGCCGGTTGCCGCTTCCAAGGGCAACATAATTGCGACAGGAGTTGATGCATCACTTGATGAATTAAAAGACATTGTTACTAACGGCAAAGGGCACCTGCTGAAATTGCAACAAAAGGAAAGTGAAACTACGGGTATATCATCTTTGAAAATAGGCTTCAACAACGTGTTTGGATATTATTTGGAAGTTACCAATACCCACAAAGATAAAGTACCGGAAACCTGGATGAGGAAACAAACTCTTACCAATGCCGAAAGATATATAACGCCGGAATTAAAAGAATACGAAGAAAAGATTATGGGCGCTGAAGACAAAATTCTCCAGCTTGAATTGCAGATTTTCGAAAATCTTTTAAATGAATTGCAGGATTATATTGCGCCAATGCAATTGAACGGACATGTGCTGGCGGTGCTTGATTGCTTAACCTGCTTTGCCAATAATGCCTTACATTTTAAATACAAAAAACCTATTCTGCATAATGGTTATGAACTGGATTTAAAAAACAGCCGCCACCCGGTTATTGAAAGAAATTTACCGCAGGGAGAAAATTACATTGCCAACGATATTTTTCTTGATCCGCAATCTCAACAAATTATCATTCTCACCGGCCCGAACATGAGCGGCAAGAGCGCCGTTCTACGGCAGACAGCTTTAATTACCTTGATGGCACACATGGGAAGCTTCGTGCCGGCCGATGAGGCAAGAATTCCTTTAACGGATAAGATATTTACACGAGTTGGCGCCAACGATAACCTGAGCAGTGGCGAAAGCACCTTCATGGTAGAAATGAATGAAACGGCAAGCATCATTAATAATATTACTTCGCGAAGTTTAATCCTGCTGGACGAAATTGGAAGAGGTACTTCCACGTATGATGGCATTTCAATTGCATGGAGTATTGTGGAACATTTGCAAAAATCTGCGTTTAGCCCAAAGACGTTATTTGCCACCCACTATCACGAATTGAATGAACTCGAAAATAAATTTGAAAGAGTAAAAAACTTTCATATCACCCATAAAGAATCGGGCAATAAGATTATTTTTTTAAGAAAGCTTGCGCCCGGAGGAAGCACGCACAGCTTTGGAATTCATGTTGCAAAGATGGCCGGCATGCCGCCTTCACTTATTGAAAGAGCGAACGAAATTTTAAAACAACTGGAATCTAAAAATGTTGATGATGCTATAACGGATGGCCTAAACGCAAAAGATAAAGGCTCAAAAAGCATAAAAGAAAATCTAAGACAATTAGCCGCGCCTCAATTGCAGTTGAGCATTTTCGATGCACATTCGCAGACATTTGAAGACATCAGGAAAATTCTTGAAGCGGTTGATATCAACCGGCTAACGCCCGTGGAAGCTTTGTTGAAACTGCAGGAAATAAAGAGTATGGTGAAGTGATCCAATACACAAATTTCAGAAAAAATTTTAGATATACCTGCTAATTATAATACTGCGACCAACATTATCATTCCGCTCTATCATCCATGTAATTCTTTCTTTACGACTGTTTTTATTGGCGTATTGAATGAATAATATTGTTATATAAATTAGCAGTATGCAAAAAAATATTGCGATTGCTTTTGTAGGGTTTTTTTTCGCCCACCTCACCACGTTATATAAAAATGACCTTTTTTTCCTTGAATGCCGGGAATGTTTCTTTCTCCGGTGAAGATGAGGATTCGGATTATCTGAACTCGTGGATTTACTTCCCGTCATAACTTAATTCGATTGTTCTATCTGAGATTTTATAGATATTTTTCTGCGTCAGACTAATTACTTAACGTAAACTATTCTAAAATTATTTGGCGTATTCATAAACTATAAATCCCCAGGGTTCCATACTAAACACGTGAGTGTCATTTACTTTTTCTTTAGTCCCTAAAAATACATTTAACGGATTTCCAAAAATTGAAGAATCGTCTATGGTGAACCGTTGGGGCTGATCCGATAAATTCAAAATAACTGCAATTTTATGGCCTGCTTTTTCTCTTACATAGGCAAAAATGGCAACGTCATTCCCGGTTGCTAATTTTTTATAAGTTGCGTCCGCAGCTAATGCGGGATCCTTTCTCCTTAAGTGAAGTAACGTGCTGTAAAATGGCGCCATCTGGTATTGATCCCAAACAATAGGATCCTTAGTAAAAAATTTCAAACGCCTTTTATTAGGTATTTCCTGCCCGCTGTAAATTAAAGGAACACTTTGATACATCGTTTGCGTAAATACAGCAAAAGCTTTATAAGCGCTGCCATATTTTTCGAACTCAGTTCCATTCCAGCTATTCTCATCATGATTGGTTGTAAAATATAACCGGTATGCATCTTTAGGGAAGATTGAAATATTATGTTTGATAACTGAATCCAGTTGACTCAATGTCTTCTTCCCGGAGGCAACATCTACCGTCGCCCACATAACGCTCCATCCATATGTTTCATCAAAGCCAACAGTATGAAGTTTAGGATTCTCGCTTTCAGCTAACATAAATACGTCTTTCAGTTTCTTTAAAGAATCAATACAGGTCTTCCAAAAATCGAGAGGT
>NZ_JBMQQG010000172.1:0-8026 GCF_057362405.1 Ginsengibacter sp. | reverse complement strand
GGGAAGTATATTGAAGCACAGCGGATTTCAGAACGGGTGAATTATGATGTTGAAATGATACGGGAACTTGGCTACTGCAACGGTGTTGAAAACTATTCAAGATTTTTTGACAGGAGAGAGCCGGGTACGAGGCCATTCTGTTTGCTCGATTATTTTCCACCCGATTTTTTATGTGTGATTGATGAAAGCCATCAAACCATTCCCCAGGTAAGTGGCATGTATGGCGGCGACCGGTCACGAAAATTAATTTTGGTAGATTACGGTTTTCGTCTACCATCGGCGTTAGATAACCGGCCGTTGAATTTTAATGAGTTTGAAAGTTTACTTAATCAAACGATTTACGTGAGTGCAACGCCTGGCGATTATGAACTTGAAAAAACCGGCGGAATAGTCGTAGAGCAGGTTGTAAGGCCTACGGGTTTATTGGATCCACCAATTGAAATTCGCCCTTCTGTAAACCAAATTGATGATTTACTGGATGAAATTGATAAAAGAGTAACAAAAGGAGACCGTGTTTTAGTAACAACGTTAACCAAGCGTATGGCAGAGGAGATGGACAAGTATTTACATCGCATCAATATCAAGTCAAAATATATACATAGCGAAGTGGATACACTGGACAGGATTGAAATACTTCGCCAGTTGAGGCTTGGGGAAATCGATGTGTTGGTTGGTGTCAATCTTTTACGCGAAGGGTTGGATCTTCCAGAAGTCTCGTTGGTGGCTATTTTAGACGCAGACAAAGAAGGATTTTTACGTAATGAAAGATCGCTCACTCAAACTGCGGGTAGGGCTGCCCGTAATATTGATGGGTTGGTAATTTTTTATGCAGATAAAATGACCGAAAGCATGCAGAAAACGATTGATGAAACTACGAGACGCAGGGAAAAACAAATTCAGTATAACATTGAACATGGCATTACACCCAAGACAATTTCAAAATCCATAGAACAAATAATGGGGCAAACTTCTGTGCTCGACATAAAGGGAACGACTGCTTCACCGTATGCCGTTGATGATACAGTTACTATTGCTGCCGAAGAGCAGGTAGAGTATAAAACAATTCCTCAATTAGAAAAGGCCGTTAATCAAATTAAGCGGCAGATGGAAAAAGCCGCACGCGATCTGGATTTCATGGAGGCAGCGAGATTGCGCGATGAAATGTTTAGAATGCAGAAGGAGTTGGAAGAGATGAAGAATTAAATTCACTTTTTCAAAAACGCCGGTTTTGCTTTCACAATCTTTTTATAAACCGGACAACTCTCAATATGCGCCCCTGCCAAATAACCGGTGCTCATTAAAAACTCATTTACAATTTCACCCCCGGTAAACCTGAAAGTATTTTTAAAAATTTTCACCCATTCATCTTTTGTTTTAGGGTGATGATGGTCGATCCACTTTTTAAAAGATCCATGTTCCTTTTGAATACTCAAGAGCGTTTTGGCATTTTCTATCGCGGCATTTATTTTTAAACGGTTGCGGATGATGCCAGCATCACTCATTAATCTGTCAAAATCTTCCTCTTTAAAAGCCGCTACTTTTTTTATGTTGAAATTTTTATACGCTTTTCGAAAACTATCCTGTTTATTTAAAATGGTACTCCAGCTTAAACCCGCCTGGTTTATCTCAAGAATCAGGCGGCCGAATAATTCATCATCATTATCTATGGGAAATCCATAAGCGGTATCGTGATAAATTTTATGTACATTATTTTTATCCATTGTGCTAACTACGTCGCAATAACTTGCTGCCATATTTTTGCTTTATTTTTTTAGAATGATATAAAAAGGTTTGGAATGTTTGTTGTGCGATTCACTAAAATTAAAAAAATTATGGCGACACTTGTATCTTTAATTTTTAATAAAAAATAAGTGAATCAAATGCTTGAGAAATTTGACTGCACAAGAAATTATGTTCTTGAAGATGATCGTGTACTGCTTCGCCCTTTGCAACAGGAAGATAAAATTCACTTATTGCCATTTTCACTAGAGGAACCTTACTTATGGAAGTACTCGCTTGTGGGCGCAGAAGGAGAAGAAGGGTTACAGAATTACATGAACATTACTTTTAAAGCGAGAGATGAAGGAAAAGAATATCCCTTTATTGTATTTGATAAACTAACCAATGAATATGCCGGCAGCACCAGATTTTACGATATTCAAAACGAATTGGAGACAGTGCAGTTAGGCTATACCTGGTATGGAACAAAATTCCAGGGAACAGGATTAAATAAACACTGCAAATATCTCTTGTTAACTTTTGCTTTTGAAAAAATAGGATTTGAAAGATTTGAACTGCGGGCAGACAACAATAACGAACGTAGCATCGCAGCTATGAAATCGTTGGGTTGTAAAGTTGATGGAATCCTTCGCAAGAATATGCCCACACGTGAACCGGGCAAACGACGAGACAGTATTGTTTTAAGTATTTTAAAAGATGAATGGTTTGGCGGCGTGAAGGAAAATCTTTTGAAGAGATTAGCCTGATCAAGAAACAAAATGCCTGCTTTCCTTTTTGAAATTAATAGTTTGTTCGTATTAGCCTGTCCCTGTGCTACTTTCTTTAGCATAAATCACGAACGAAGTTGTTGTTAGTATCTTTATGTCGTAATTAATGCTATTGTCAACTACAATTTTAGTTTCACTAAATAGTACATAAGTTGATATGACAGACTGGGTTTGGATGGTTGGGTATCTAAATCTGGCTTCATTAATGATTGACTCAAATTCAGCAAATGAACGAAATACGGTCAATCGCGAAAACGTATTTCTGTTGTGATTTTAAAAGTATATCCTCATATCGACTTTTCCATTGTTTATCTTAATTACCTGTTGACTTTTGTTTTGTAATTCAAGGTCAAATGTTCCAATTATCCTGCACGTCTGATAGCTATATGGTCCGAAAAGCCAGTCATTGCCGCTGATCGTTTTGCAATCTGTTCTTCTTAAATCCAGGTTGCCAGACTTGTATATGTAAACTCTTTCTGAATCTATTGCCTGGTAATTCCCGGCTGTGTCTGTCGCCACCAGCGTGCAGCCCGGTTGTTCATTAATAAATATATATTGATATTCAGGTATTAGGTAAGCACAGCCAGTGCGGGGGGAATGAAATATTTCCTCCGAAAACATTCGGCATGAAAATAACCAATCCCGGATCACCAGTAGCAGGGGCAGTTAAATTTGCCAGAAATAAATCACCCATGTTTGAATAAAGCGTGCCGTTATATTCGAAAGTGACCAGGTTAGGAGAATCAGAAACTGAATTGTTGCGATGGTCTTTTTTACAGGCCCCAAGTGTTATAATTAAAATAGCAAGCGGTGTAAGAATTTTATTTATTTTCATGAGGAATTAATTTTTTAAGTTAAACTTTAACGGAGTTAATCCTTTTATTCATCACTTTAAACCACAATGGTGGAACAAGGGAAAGTAATATCATAAAAGAATATCCCGCAGGATGCGTCGGTGAATCTTCATATTGTGAAAGCTTGTCAAAGGGACGGCTGGGATGCATGTGGTGATCTGCATGACTTTCTAACTGAAAAACATTGATCAATCTGTTATAACGGCCTGTATTCCATGCATGACGAGCACCCAGTCTTTCGTAACTACCTGTGTTAATTTTTCTCAGTAAGCCATAATGCTGCAGGTAATTTATTATGTGCAGTAATGCTATGGATACAATATTTTGAAGTAAAAAGAATAAAAGAGAATTCGACCCCAGAGAGAAATATATAGTAAGCATCAAAGCAACCTGTAGAATTCCAAACAACAACATACGGCCACGCATAATCGAAAATTTACGGGATACCCGATTGGTTTTTTTTGCATCTATTTCCCAGGCATTTTTATAAGTACCTTTTACTGCCCTGAATAAATAAAAATATAGCGGTTCACCTATCTTTGCCGTATGTGGATCTTCCGGCGTACAGGCATATACGTGATGTCCCCAAACATGCTCAATGCCATAATGCATATAGTTGTTTTGCAGCAGCAATAAGTAACCTGCTGCCTGTTCTAATTTTGTAAAGCGATGTATAAATTCATGAGCAAGAGTAAATCCTAATACGCCATTTACAATTCCGACCGATAGGGCGAGCCCGGCAAATGATACTATTGTAATTGATGCATTGCCCGCAATGTATACAGCCCATGCAGTTAATGCAATAAGAACCGGAACAAAACTTAAGGCAACAGATTTGTATGCTGATGAAGAATACTGAGAATTTCTTTCCTCATAATTTTTTAAAGACGGCGACAGAAAAAAGTTGCTTAACGGGTAAACAACAAAACAACATAAGGGAACAAGAAAATTCCACCAACTACCAAGCAGGTATCCCATTACAACCAACGCAGGAATAAACAATAAGATCAAATAGTTTGCCGGCTTCATTGTCGTATATTTTTACATGAACTAATAAAAGCATTGCATCCGTTGCTTAACATATTGGTTAAGTTTTCTTCTATCGGGTCACGCAAGGCAGAAAACAACTTGTGTCTGCAAAACGTGCAATTGTGTACGTCTCCGTCTGTGTCCACATACAAGAAATATTTCCCCCCGCCGGCGCAGCCTATACGTCGACTGTAAAATCCATGATAAAGAATAGAAGGATAGTTTACATAATCTTTATTGTAGTTATAGGTGGTGTAGAAATCTTCCAGGGCCGAAATTTGACTTTCGCTTAGGTGGACATCTTTTTCGGCGTAATGTCCTACCGCTCTTGGTTCGAGTACCTGTATAAACGAAATACCCCAGTTCTTTGCCAGTTCCGCATATTGGGATAAATTCTTCTTACTGATAAATGCTTTTGTTGCACATAATGATAAGCATACCGCCAGGTTTTTTTTACGTGCATTCGTTACTGCTTTTTCAGCCCATTCAAAAGCATTTTTCATTCCGCGGAACTTATTATGCAATTCGGGTATCCAGTGATCGAGGCTTACTATAATACCGGTAAGGCCATGTCTTTTTAGTAAGGTTGCCCGCTCCTCTGTGAGATGATAGCCGGAAGTGTACAGCCAGAGTTTTGTTTCCTTTTTTATGTTTTTTAATAGACAAATAATATCATCCAGGCGGTTCAATGGTTCGCCTCCGCTTAATTGAACCTGGGTAATATGTAAGTCCTCGAAAGAATGAATAATAGATAAAAGATTTTCGCGGCTCAGTGTCTCTGGTTTATTCAAAGCATCCCATTCAAAACAATGTTCGCATCGATAGCCGCATTTTTTTGTGATGCCAAAAACGATGGTATCTAAAGTTACAGCGGAGGACATGGGATTCAGCTTCCTTATATTATTCAATATGTATTTCGAAAAAGCTTTTGATGGCCAGCCGGGTGCATTGAGACTGTAATAATATTTGTTATCAACTTTTGCATATTTCAAAATGGTATGATTTTCCCTCGAATTGTCTCTCAATCCCTTTAATTTTTTCATGGCCTGAACAGCCTTGACAGGATTCCTGGTAATGTATAAGGCACAAAGGAAAATATTTAGCCAGATGCATACCTTAACTATTTTCTTATGTAATCCGTAGACCATAGGTGATAATAATGCCCCTGTCTTAATAGTGTTATGATATTTTTTTAGAGGCACGCCAGGACTTACATTTTCAATCGCTGTAATTGTTTGCATAAAAGTTTTTTTATAGAATGGTTATTCGGATTGGCCTTCTCCGTTAGTTTTCAACTAACGATTTCATGCTGGTAGCACTGAATCTTTTATACAGCTCGAGACTATAAGAAGCCAATCCCCCCGGTTTTTTAAATTGTTTTAAAAAGGCAATGTTGGGTGAACCTTTTAAATCTCTTTCATGGGTATAGTATCCCCTTGTGTGCAAGATGTAGGTCTGCGTAGTGTTTGGGCGCTGCGGTTCACATTTGTATTCCAGCGTAACACAATTGCCGGGAACCGGCTGTTCCAGGTAAATGCCATCTTTTTTATTTAAAGGCGGCAACACATCTTTCCCGGTTTCATCCGTTGCAACAGACGGACGAATAGTTTCAACACTAAAATTGTTTTCCTCCGAAAAATCAATTGCTGCATAATCAATTTCCCAAAACATAAAGCCACTGCTTAATCTTACTTCAACTGACGAGCCTTCTACATTCTTTAAATCAAGTGGAACCACAATCTCTCTTGTGGCGAGTGGACCGATAGTTGTCAGTTCAGTTATTTTTTGCCACCCGGTTTTTGTTTTCACTGAAACTTCCAATGGAATTTTTTGGTCTTTTGCCCATTGTAATAAGGAGGCTGCAGGTTTTTTATACTGCTTCTTCACATAAGTTTTGTAATAACTGCCAAAACCTTTTGCGACTTCACCATAGAGATAATCTATCCAATATGAATTTTTAAGGGCCAAAATCAATTTTCCATTTTGTATACCTGCAGGCTTATTGAATTTTGTAATTACAAAATTTGTGGCATCAGTTGCCAGGGTATCATCGAAATGTAATAGTGTATTATCATCTCTTTTTAGTAAGGGAGTTAATGCATCCCGATTATTTTCTGTCAAGGCTGCAACAGGTGATTGCGGATCAGTGATTTCATAGAGATTTCCTTTTTCGTCAGCGAGGACTTTTGTGTTTTCGGAATGTGTTACAACTTCGAGATCTGCAAAATCAGTGTATTGATGTTCCTTTAACTCATTGCTTATTTTCAGCTGCAGCGTATTATCAGCAGTTGGGGTCATTCGCAATGGCATATAGTCATCTCTTGCCAGTTGCCGGTAGATAGCTCCGCCGTATATTTCTCCCTGCAATAAAAACTGGTTTTCGGTATAAGCGCTCACAAAAGGGCATGAGCTTTTTGTAAGAGCAACAACAACGGCTGCCAGCGCAATTGCTCCCAAAGTTGCTCCGATTGCGCCTATAACATAACTATTAGTTGTTCGCTTTTTATCTTTTTCAATTACTTCAATTTTACGAATTTGGTCAAGTGGCAATGTGTAACTGCCTTCTTTCAATACACTATCATTAGTAATAAACATGTGAACTTCATTGAGAACTGCGGCACTTGTATACTTCATTCTTCCTTTTCCATTATCCAAATGATCCAGGTGTTCTGAGGATAGAGCATCCAGGCTGCAGATAATACTTTTTCTGTCTTCACTTAAAACAATATTTCGCATATACCACGCCTGGCTTGGTGTGCGTAAAATGAAATACCTGTTTTCATTTTTTAAAGAGTCAACACTTTTTGCTGGATTATCTTTAGCGTTAGTCTTGACGGCCATGTAGTAACGGCTGCACCCTGCAACTACAAAAAATGACGCAAGGATGAAGACCCAGCGTCGATCGTTTCTTAATTTTCGTAACATTGATTTTTGTTTAAAGAATGAACGTTTTTATTTTGAA
Organism: Ginsengibacter sp.; assembly: GCF_057362405.1. Lineage (NCBI taxonomy): Bacteria > Pseudomonadati > Bacteroidota > Chitinophagia > Chitinophagales > Chitinophagaceae > Ginsengibacter > Ginsengibacter sp. The sequence continues at coordinate 674 of NZ_JBMQQG010000172.1, read as the reverse complement.
TATACCGCTAGGGCGAAAAATATCTTAAAAGGAATAGCCAACGCTAAGCCCTAAATAACGAGTTAAAATCTTCGTTGCCCGATCCTTATTCTTACTGACATTATTTAAACCGTAACAATAATTTACATTGAATGAAAATCCAATAGGAAATTCATAGCCGATTATTCCATTTAAGCCAACATCGGTTTTTAACGTATAACCGTAGTATGGCTGGAAAGGAATGCCAAGTACCGGACCCCCTCCTGCAATCAAATGGCCATGGCTAGAATTGCTTTTATAGAGGACATCCAGCGGAATATCCAGGTAAGTAAATCGAGGAGGATAGTAATAGCTGTTAATTTTATTTGACCCTTTAGAGACAATTTCAGCTTCGGGTCTAAACACTACCTCATTAGCTAAAGGAATGTCGATGTATACGCCGCCTAATATTCCGACACCGTTAATGCTTGAACTGGAGTTAGGTTCTGGTGTATTTTGATCAATCGTGGAATGAGATACTGCAAGTCCGAGTTTGAGACCAATTACAGGTCGTTGCGCAAAAGAAAGGTTAGTTGTATACAAGAAGATTATCAAAAAATTGATTAAAAGGTATTTTTTATGGGAGTTCATATAAAAATTATTAGACGTGATAAATTTTTTGAAGAAAACAGTGTCTCTAATAGAAACACTGTTCC
>NZ_JBMQQG010000171.1:0-5275 GCF_057362405.1 Ginsengibacter sp. | reverse complement strand
TTTCAAATAGTCTTCTGCCGTCTGGCCAAATGAAGTTGCAGAAATAATTACTATTAAAATTGTTAATAGATGTTTCATCGGAAGAGGTTGATAATTGCCTACAACGTTTAGGGCTTGCTGCTGCGCTGGCATTCAATGAACGTTTCGCCCGAACGTCAGCCCAATAACGAACCCAAAGCCGAAGATAAATACAAAAGATGAACAATGAATTTTCAGCCCGGAACTACAGATGAATAGCGAACAAAAAGCTGATGTTTATTCCTTCAGCCAGCGTAGAAGCAAACCCAATGTTATGTGCATCCAGTTTGTATTTCAAAGATTTTATTTAGTTGTTATCTTCCGCATTTAAAAGCATTACCAAGAATTCCCGTGACTTTTTACATTCAATTTTAAACGGAACAAAGATTATTAAATAACCAAAAATGAACATTCCAAAAGGCATTAAGAAGGCTGGGGAAAATCCATGTTCAATGATTTGATTAAATTGAATGAGTCCAGCTAAAAGGAGTAATATACAAGCAAGTGTAACAATACCAAACCAAAACATTCCAAATATTAAAGGAAGTATAGCAGGTCGCATCTTAATATTGATTTGTGTCTGTCCGACCATCGTTGAAATATTCCCTTTTATCAGTGGTAAGAAAGAATTATTATACTTTATTATCCTGCTAATGGTAAACGAATTTCCCAAAATTTCGCCTTCGTATGGTTTCAAAGAATTTCTATTAAATGCAAAAAATTGAAAATTCTTTTTGGGTTCGATATTTTCGTCAAGTCGTTTATAAATTTCGTCGTAAGATAACTTAGTCGTCAAAGTATATTTTTCGAAAGGCAAAAGGTTTCGCAATTTTATTATTGTTTATAAAGATAGTTGGGGTATTTTATGTCAGTCGGCAAGGTTGCACATAACGTTTGCATTTATATAATTAGACGACACTTCATTTTTACAAGGCATTGATTTTTAACTATGTTCTGTTTCGTTTTTTGTATTGTTGAGGTGCGTCAATGCAATTACCAGTCTAAACTAATTATTTTATTTAGTTCATCCAAAACGTTTGGAATGTTTATTAACGTTTCTTTTTTTACATGCAGATATCTTTCAGTTGTTTTTATGCTAAAATGGCCTAACAAATCCTTTATATACCTGATATCTATTCCTTTTTCTAATAAATGAGTGGCAAAGCTGTGCCTCAGGCTATGGATTCCTACATCTTTATTAATTCTTGCCTTTTCTTTTGCAGCATAAAATATTTTTTGTGCACTTCTTATACTGTACTGTTCTCCGGGTTTTAAGGGATTTTCAAATAAATATATAACGGGAACAGGGTGATTTTTCTTCAGGTACGCTCTTAACACATCAAGTAATAGAATGCTTAATCCTACATACCTGTCTTTTTTACCCTTGGCTTTCTCTATAAACAATTGCATTCTACCACTATCAACATCTTTTATTTTCAAATTAATTACCTCGCTTACTCTTAAACCAGCACTATAGGCCGTAAACAATATTGCTTTGTGTTTAATATTAGTGATGGAATTAAACATTCGCCCAATTTCGTCTTCCCCCAATACCTTTGGTAATTGATTTTGTTTCTTTGGCCTCGGTATTTCCCAAAAAAACTTTTCTCTGCGTAAAACACTTTCGTAATAAAATTTCAATGCGTTCATTCTGCTATGCAATGTATTTTCGCTCAGCTTTAATTTTTCGTGGCAATATTGCAAATAATCTTTTATGCGCTGAACGGTAAATTCATTAGCAGGTTTATCTTTTATTAATTGTAGAAATTGAGTGAATTCGTTTCTATAAGTTTTAATGGTTGAAGAACTGTAGCTTTTTAAAAGCAAATGTTGAGTAAATTTTTGCAGGGCTTCTTTATTTTCTTTACTTATTGCCAATGTTTGTTTCACCTGTTGCGCAATAATTTTGGCTGCCGCTGGTTTGCCTGGTGGTATAACAGGTATGGTTACCTGCAAATTTTTTTCCCCGGGGCTTTTCTTCTTTTCTAAAAGATATTTCTTTAATTCATCAACCTGCAACAAGGCTACACCTTTCAAAGCTTTTGCCAGTTGTTCATAACTCTTTTCGGTGCAGGGAACATACCAGCACTTATTTGTCCGGCTCCAGCGGGCTCCCCCTTTCTTTTGAAAATAATAATTGAGGTTTTCTCCCGAGGGCAATTGGGATGTTGCTGAATAGATACCAATATTTTCGGCGCCATTATGTAAAAGCGGTTTAAGTGTTACTGTTTCCATATTTTAATGCCTTATGCGGTGGGCCATTTTCTCAAAACCAGGCGCGGTTATGGGAACAATTACCGGTTGCAAATTTTTTTACAACCATCTTATTTTACAAAGCCCCTCAAAAATTCATCGAGGTGGTCCCGGTGCACTCTTTCCTTATTACCAATTTTACTGGTTTTTAAGCCGTACTTCTTATACTCTGAGAAGGTGGTACGTCCAATGTCAAGAAATTGCATGACCTGCTTTTTCGTAAGCCATTTCTTTAATGGGTCTAAATCATCATTGTGATCGGGCACGTTGATTTGTCCGGGCATATGCTGTTGTTTTTGGTTCAAAAAAAAGGGGTGGTTTTTCTTTTGAATTACAACTGCGTTTCATCGTATTAGAAAATAAATTTATACAAGATTTTTCATGTCACCAAATTGTCAGCGGGTTTTTTACAAAAAGAAATGATGCTGCAATGGATATTTTATAAACCGGGTATTATATATATAGGTAGTCACCGGGTATTTTTAACGGTGAAGGATAATCGAAAAATTGATCCCCGGTTTTTTGAAAATAATTTTGATGGCTTGTTACAGCTTCGCTTTTCCTACCCACAACAATGGCCGTGCGTGTGAATGGTTTGCCGTTTTAGTCAACAAAGATGGGCGTCCTTATAAATGGTTAGCTTTTCTAATCGACAAAGATGGGCATTCTTGAGAATGGTTTACTTTTTTAATCAACAAAGATGGGCATCCTTATAAATGGTTTGCTTTTTTAATCAACAAAAATGGGCATCCTTTTGAATGATTTATATTTTTAATCAATAAAGATAGCCGTCTTTGTGACTGGTTTGCTTTTTTAATAAACAATGATGATGACATTACTAAAAAAATATTTGATCAAAAGAGGAAGTTTTCTGCCGGAAAGTGCCGTAATCGCAGGTTTTTAAAATGCAGGAAAATAATTTATTCACGGGTAAGTTATAATAGCAACCACAATTTGTGGCAATTTTAAAAACCATTAGTTATGCGAATTCCAAAAATCAATCTCAGTTATACAGGTTATGCTGATGCGGACCTGTTGAAAAAGGCTAACCACATTTTTAGTTCCGTTAGCGGTAACCCGGCCGTTTTTGCTTCTCCCGGACCCTGGCTTTCCAATTTGGGCGATGCTGCCGCAACTTATGCAACTGATCTCACAGCTGCCGCCGATCTTGGCCGCGTAAACATTTCTAATAAAAACCAAAGCCGCAAGGTACTAATTGATGCGCTGGTGCAATTGGGCAGGTATGTAATGTTAATAGCAGCCGGCGATGAAAACATACTGGTATTAAGTGGCTACACCGTTGCCAAAGAACCACAGCCCCGCCGCCTGGACAATCCCGGAACCGTAACACTCAGCAACGGCAATACATCAGGCACCCTAATAAGCCTGGTTAAAAGAGGTAATGCCAACAGTTACTCGCACGAAATTGCTGACACGTTACCCACTGAAAGCACCGTTTGGGAAAAGTTTGCCAGTGGTAACTGCCAGTTTACCTTCACCAACCTTACACCGGGCAAGCAATATTGGGTAAGGGTTGCTGCAATAGGCTATCGCAACCAGGTTGCTTACAGTGCAGTTGCCACACAGTTTGTACAATAAAGAGATTACAACTACTTTTCTATAAGGCTATCGTATAAGGGTGTACGTTAGCCTTTTTTGTTTTGCACCGGCGTGGCTTCTGCCATGGTTCGTGAAACACTAACCACGGCGCTGTGTGCCGCAGACTTATTTTATAATTTTTTCCAGCATCAGGTTAACCACTTCTACCATGATGAGTACGATTATTATCCATTCGAGCCGGGCGCTGTTGCGGTTCTGAAGAAGATCTTTCAATAAGTCAAGATTTTCCTTCACTATGGCTAAACCTTCCTGTACGTTACGAAACCGGGCCTGCAGTTCAAATGTTTTTTTTAATCCCTGGTCAAGTTTATTCAACTCTTCATTTTCCCACGTCTCTTCCGGCGAATCGAAAATATACAAGTTGGCGGCAATTTTATTTTTAAGATTTAACGTGCGGCCGATAGATTTTTTGAGTTCCACAACACCCAATTCAATTCTGCCCTTCTTTTCAAGTATCTGCGTATGATGGTTGGTCTCTTCCAGCAACAGGTTTGTTTGCAGATCGTAATAGTCGAGGGCAACGCTCTGCGACACATTGAGCATGATAAGCCTTATGATTTCTATATCAGCCTGCGGAATTTCAATTTTGCTGAACCCGTATATTACCGATGTGGCCCCGGTTTCTATATCAAATTCATCGCTCAACCGCTGCTCAATGTAATTGCGGCAATAGGGTTTTATCAATTGAAGGAATGAGGACATTTCTGTTTCTGTATAACCTATAAAACTTACAATTCCATGCCTGAAAACATACAGGTATTTCTGATTACCTATGTGATAAAATAGTTCCTCCAGGTCAGAATAATGGATGTTGGCCGTAAAAACATTCTTGAATTGTCTTACATCAATATTATCCGCCACCTGGAAGGAAATTACTTTTAATGTCATAAACGCGGCAATTGAGAATTAAAGTTACAGCAAGTTAGGGAGTGATAAATACCATTTCAGCCAGCCTGCCCTTCATGGAAAGTTGGAGAATTTAGTAGCCCTATTGTGATGCGGTTCCATTTTTATGCAGGATCATGGAACCGCTCATTGTACCTTTTAGTATATCCGTAACCGTTAGCCATGGCTTATATCCTTACCCTCTGCCAAAATGAAATGATTATAAAAAAGAAAAAGATACAGGCGATGTTTTATTAAAATCAAGGAAACCCTGCGCCCGGGTTAACAACTGCCCTTTAACCATACAATACGTTTGATCTATACGATGTAGTTTATTTTAGTGCACCCCATTTTTTATCTACCTGAACTTTTTTTGTTATTTTACATTTTGCAACGATTGAAAAGTAATATCAAAAATATTTTTTCAGGCAAAAAGAAAAGCATTGTAGTCATCACTATTTTGGTGATAAGCATGGTGGCCTACAATGGATTTGCTGAC
>NZ_JBMQQG010000170.1:0-31448 GCF_057362405.1 Ginsengibacter sp. | reverse complement strand
GTGGTATGGGCATTTACCAGGTTTTGACTGGCAGCATGAAAACCGCAGCAACCATATTGTGGTGCTCCGTGAGGATAATTCAATCCATCTTCATAGTTCAACCTTCCAGCTGTTGTGCCATCATTAATAGTAAATTGAATTGCAAAAATTGATTCGGTGCCATTTTCGGTTTCAGGCAAGAAGTTATCTGCAATATCAGCACTCAAAGCGTATTTGCCTGATGAGATAACTGCCTGCGCTAAAGTAACAACTTCCTGTAATCTTGACTGATTAATGCCAGTAACATGATGTGTGGCATCTTGCTCATAAGCCTGGTATAATCTTAATTTTGCCAGATAAGCCTCTGCGGCAAATTTGTTCGCTCTCCCAATTTCCGGTTGGGTTTCGGGTAAATTGTCAATGGCATATTGAAAATCATCAGCAATTTTATTCCAGGAATCTTCATTGCTCAAGTCATTTGAAACTTTTAGAATCTCATCACTGGTGAGCGTTTCATCAAAAATTGGAATATTTTTATATAAGAGTTTCATGATAAAATAACTATGCCCTCTTAAAAACCGCAATTCTGCCTGACGTATTTTTTTCTGAGGAAAAGCAACTTCATCCAGAGAATTAACAGCCCGCAGAGCCACATTGGCCCTCGCAATTGATTTGAATAAATTTTGCCACGTGCGTGTAACAAAAGCTCCCATCGAAGGTGTCACTAAGTTATAGTGTTCAATGGCATCAATTTCTCCCACGTCACCGGTACCTCCCCCACCTTTATAGGCATCATCGGAATGAACGCTTCCATATACCCAATTGCTATAAATGGGTCCGATCATATCTCCGTTTCCAATAGCTGCGTATGCCGCGGTAACCAAGCCTTCAACCGCAGTTGGAGACGTTAAATCTGAAGATGATAAAACTCCCGGCGGAGTGTAGTCAAGTGCTTTTTTACAAGAGCTAACAAGCATTAGCCCTGATAGTAGAAAAGTAATTATTTTTATATTTTTCATTTTGATGTAAGTTTTATTTTTAAAATGATGCATTAATTCCAAAGGTTAATGTTTTTGGTATTGGAACAGGACCGAGGTCTATTCTTTCGGGGTCAGGACTTTGATAGCTTTTGCTTTTGAACCAGAATAAATTTTCTGCCATTACAAAAAGCCGTAACCTTGAAAAAACAGCTTTTGGAACGACATTATATCCAAGCTGAATATTACGCATTTTGAAATAGGAGGTACTTACTATGAAATAATCGGAAGTTCGGCCTTCGTTATTATTGTCTTTAAGCGTTAATGCCGGAACTGTCGTATTGGTGTGTTGTGGTGTCCAGCCATTGAATACGCCTGGCCCTACATTTTCCCTGCTTCTCATCAGATTATTGAACAGTGTATAAACATCAAATCCCTTTCTTCCTGCTACGCCCGATCCGAATAAGGAAAGATCAAATTTTTTGTAAGTCACATCTACTCTTAATCCATATTCAAGTGAAGGCAGTGTGGTACCTATCCAAGTCTGGTCATTGGCATCTATTTTTCCGTCTTTATTAATATCTACATAACGGATTCTGCCAGGCCCGGCGCCAATTTGTGTGGGAGCTTTATCGACTTCGGCTTGTGATTGAAAGATGCCGTCGGTTTTGTAACCAAAAATATCAAACTGGGAATGGCCAAGAATTGTATTACCAGGAATACCTGGATATGCGGGACGTACATTTTCAGGAAGTTCCGTTACCTTATCTCTGAAATGTGCGAAATTAAGTTTCACATCATATGTAAAATCTCCTCTTTTTTCACCCTGGTACCCCAGGGAAAGTTCCCAGCCTTTATTACTTTTTGAAGCCCCGTTTACGGTTTTATTTTGCCCTTCACCCAAAACTGCTGCGACCGGTGGGTTAATTAATATACCTGTAGTACTCCGTGAAAAATAATCGAATGAACCGTATATTTTATTTTTAAGAATACTGAAATCTAACCCGGCATTGATCTCGTCGGTAGATTCCCATTTAAGGTCAGGATTGCCAGCCTGCGATTGCACAAAACCTGAAGGCAATGTTCCGGTATTAGCGCCTGACAAAGAGTAAGCAGTACCTATGTTCATATATTGCTCCCAAAATCCGGGTGTCAACTGGTTTTGGGTTGTTCCATATCGTGTCTGGTAAAGGGAAACATTATTAACATCGCCAATTTCCTGGTTACCTACGCGGCCAACACCTACCCGAAGTTTTAACTCAGAGAATAAGTTATTCTTTTGCATGAATGCTTCTCTGTCTATTCTCCATCCGATTGAAGCCGCGGGAAAAATACCATACTGATTATTTTTTCCAAAACGGGAAGACCCATCCCGGCGAATGGTAACTGCAGCAAGGTATTTATCAGAGTAGCTATAATCAACTCTTGCAAATTGTGAGAACAACTGGTGGCCCGTTGATCCTCCGGTAGCGATGGTATTGCCCGTAGCAGCATCTAAGGTGAAGTACTCTTCGGTTTGAAGTGCAAATCCTTCTTTTTTGGTAAAATCAAAATCTATTTTTCTTTTGAGATATTCCGTTCCCACTAAAAACTTGAAGCTATGATTTTCGTTTAAATTCCAATTATAGCGAAGTGTATTTGACCAGGTAATTCCTAAAAAATGATTTCTATCAAACGACAAGCTATTTGTCGTGCGGGCTAATGCACCTTCAACGAATGTTGGTGAAATGACCTTTTTTGAATAAGTGGCATAATCTGCACCTATATTAGATTTGAAAAATAAATTTTTAATCGGTTGAATTTCCACAAAAATGTTACCAAGCGTACTCAGCCGGTTTGCATTATTCCATCTTGCCAGGTATTGCATATGTAAAGGATTATTTCTATCAGAGTAGCCTGCCCCTAATTCTCCCGCATACGTAACTCCATCTTTTTGGAACACTGGAATAGTGGGCGCTAAAGTAACTGCCAGAGATGTGGTAGAGGCTCCGCCGAGATCATTAGCAGTTAAAGTTTCATTAGAATTGGCAGTCCTCAAATTAAGGCCAAAGGTAACCTTGTCATTGAAAGACCGGGTTACTGCATTAATGCTGCCGCTCATACGTTCATAACCTGTATATCTTAGCATACCTGAGTTATTTAGATACCCGAGGTTCATTTCTAATGAAGAGTTTTTATTACCTGCAGAAACAGTTAAACTATTATTTGTTACAATACCGGTTTTATACATTACACTCTGCCAATCTGTATTACCGGCTGGAGTATTTTGATCACCACCTACAAAGGGTTTAACTGTTACACTATTCAATACAGGATTATTAAAATCATTATTCCAATCAAAATTGTAAATTTCTCCATAACCTGCTGCCGGGTCCTGTTGGTCATTAACGGAAGCCTGCCATAAGGCTTTACCTCTGTCCACCGAACTGAGCATTTTGAATCTTTCTGATTTTTCTGACTGGCTGGATATACTGCTGTTAAAATCAAATTTGACTTTGCCGTTTGTGTTACCACCATTCTTAGTAGTGACTATAATTACACCATTGGAAGCACGAGCCCCATAAATAGATTCCGCAGAAGCATCTTTTAAAACCTGAACTGACGCGATAGTTGCCGGGTCCATATTTTGAAAAACTTCCGGTCTCGTAGTTGCTATACCATCTATGATATAAAGCGGGTCGTTATTTCCCAGCGTATTAGCACCTCTTATCAATATTCTTGAATTGGACCCATTTGGTGAGCCATCCTTTTCAATGTATAAACCAGCCACTCTTCCCTGGAGAGCCTGCATTACATTACCGGAGGTATTATTTTTTACCGCAGGAGTTAACTCCACTACGGCAACGGCCCCGGTTAAATCTTTTTTCTTTTGAGAAGTATAGCCTACTATAACAACCTGTTCAAGTTCTTTTGCTGCAGCTGCATCCAATCCTACCGATAAATTCTCAAGGCCTGTTATCTTCACCGTAGCTGATTTGTATCCTACGGAAGTGAATGTAAGATTATCACCTACAGATGCTTCAATAATGAACTTTCCCGTATTATCTGTTAAGGCCGTTTTGTCCTTTGACTGTACGGTAACTCCGGCGAGCGGGGCATTATCTGAATTGCCCGTAACCGTTCCCGTTATAGTTTTTTGCTGGGCAAAGCCGAATATTGCCATTAATAACATCGGCAATAAAATCTGTAATTTTTTCATAAACAAGTTTTTTAATGATTGAAATTTTTAAATTTTATAGTTAATAGAGATTCCATGGCTTTACTTTACTGAACAACTCCTGTTTTAAGCAGGTTATAAATTTCATTGACGTTATATACAGGGCATGCTCCTTTTTGCATTGCGATAAAAGCACCCAGGCCACTTGCAAACTCAAGAGCATTAACCGGTGAGGCGTTATCTGATAACCGGGCTAACAGCCCTGCTAAAAAAGCGTCACCACTCCCTACCGTATCTACCACTTCCACTTTATAACCTTTTTGCACGTATTCATTACCGTTATAATACAGTACGGCGCCAGCGCCACCCATAGTAACTACCATGTTTTGAATTTTAAATTTGTCAGTAATGGATCGCACCCTGTCTTCTATGCTTGTATGTTTGGAGAACCATCCGGTTATTAATTCGAGTTCGGCAATGTTTAATTTGAGAAAGTCAGCTTTCGATAATAATTCTTCCACAATTCTTCGATTGAAATGTGGAGCCCTTAAACTGATGTCGAGCACTTTAGTATTTGCGCACTCCAATAATTTAAAAAGAGTAGCTTTTGACTCATGATTCCTGGCTGCAAGACTTCCAAAAACAAAAAACCGAGCGTTTGTCACCAAAGCCTCGTATCTGTTTTCCCACTTGATAAAATCCCATGCCACGGGTTTTACAATGTCATATACGACTTCATTATGTTCATTCGGCTGAGCATATACTTTTCCCGTTTCATATTCATTATTTACCTGGAAAAAATCGGCACAAACACCATATTCAGAAAAAATTCTGATCAGTTCGTGACCGCTTTCATCATTACTAACACTGATAATAACTGCCGGGTTTTTCCGTTGTTTATGCAGATGATAAGCAACATTCATAGGAGCGCCTCCCGGCACGGAACCTGAAGGCAGTATATCCCAAAGAACTTCACCGAAACAAACGACTGTCTGATTATTTACATTTACCATTAACGTTTTTGTAAATATTTTGGTTATAAATTAACAACGGGAATTGTATCTACTGTTGAGATTTTTCGCTTTATAAGTTTAGCATCCAATTCTTCCAAAGGCACACCCTTGGTCTCCGGCATTTTAAAGATCACCCACAACAATTGCAGCACCATCATACACGCGAAAAAAAGGAATAGTGGTGCGGCACCAAACCTTGCCGCCATTATCGGAAATATAGTGGTGATTATTGAAGCCATGATCCAATGGGTTGCACAACCGAGAGACTGGCCATACGCTCTTACACTATTTGGAAATATCTCTGAAATAAATACCCAGATAACCGCACCCTGCCCTATCGCATGAGAAGCAATGAAAAGGAACAGCAACAAAGGAACTACCATGCCGCCCGCATTGCCTGAATAGAAAGCAATGGAAACTGCTGCTAGTGAAACAATATACCCTACGGAACCGATCAGCATAAGTTGTTTCCTTCCAATACGGTCAATAAGATATAGCCCTGCCATGGTAAAAACCATATTCACCAGACCTATACCCGCACTCTGCAAAAAGGCTGCCTGCTTGCCGATTCCTGCCAGTTCAAATACTCTCGGTGCAAAATAGATAACCGCGTTTATCCCTGACATCTGGTTGAAAAATGCTATCAGCATCGCAAGAAATATGGGAACACTGAATCGTTTGGATAAAAAGGCTGTCACACTTTCTTTCTGATGGTCCAGTTCAACGGTTTTTTGAATCTCGATTATGGCTTCATCCACTCCAACCGGGTCGCTTATCTCTAAAATCTTGCGGGCCCTAACATAATCACCCCGGTGAACCATCAGCCAGCGTGGACTTTCAGGAACAAAGAAAACAAGAATGCAGTATATTAAAGCGGGAATGGCTATAACACCTAACATCAGGCGCCAGCTATCATTACCCCCAACTCCCTGTAACAAATAATTGGATAAGTATGCCATCAAAATTCCAAACACAATATTGAATTGGAAAGTAGCTACCAGCTTGCCGCGGTTCTTTGCAGGGGCGATTTCAGTAATATACATGGGAGCAACTACAGATGACGCCCCGATTGCTAAACCACCGAGCACCCTGAAAGCCATAAAAACATATACGCCCGGAGCCAGTGCAGAACCTACCGCAGAAATCAAATAGAAAATACCAATCCAAAGAAGGGTTTTTTTTCTTCCATATTTTGTGGCCGGAATACCTCCGAATAAAGCTCCAATTACGGTTCCGTAAAGTGCAATTGCAATTGCCACCCCGTGGAGAACATCACTTAATTGCCATATTCTTTTTATATCCTGTTCTGCGCCAGAGATCACTGCGGTATCGAAACCAAATAAGAAGCCACCGAGAGCGACAACTATGCTCCATAAAAGCAATTTTCTGTTCATATACCAAGCGATTTGAAATCGAATATAGATTCAGACCACCTGATTTATCATTCAAATTCAGAACTAATACTTATAAATTTGTACCGGCAATAAATTTTACCTAAACAACTGAACTGCACACCCTTTATAATACTTATTTAATTTATCTTTAAAAATTATTTTTAAAATCGTACCGTTAATTTTCGAAATTGTTGCACCACTTTAAATAGATTTTTTGTCTTTCATCATAAACGGTTCTTCCATTGCTTCATAAAATGGCTTCTACCAATTTCATATCGCCTCAGAAAGTCTTTTTTTTATTACTAGCCATAAGTTTTTGGGGCTATTCATGCAACAGAAAAGTAAAGGAAAAGCAGTTTGTGATAGGTCTCTCGCAATGTACCACACATGATGTATGGAGACAATACATGCAAAAGGAAATGGAACGCGAATTGGCGTTCCATCCTGAAATAAAACTAATAGTAAAAGATGCAGAGTTAAATTCGGAAAAGCAGATTGAACAGATACAAGACCTGATTAACGAAAAGGTTGATTTAATTATAGCTTCCCCCGCGGAAGCGAAACCAATTACCCCTATTATAGAACAAGTTTACTCCAGAGGAATTCCCGTAATAACAGTGGATAGAAATATTACCTCCAACAAGTATACTGCGTATGTGGGCGCCAGCAATTATAAGGTTGGCATTGATGCGGGAACTTATGCGAGTTCTATTTTAAAAGGCAAGGGAAATGTTATGGAAATAGGAGGTCTTGATGTTGGCTCCTCTGCCGATATTGGCCGGCACACGGGTTTTAAAGATTACTTAAATCAATACCCGGGAATAAAATATGTATCAAGGTTATCTGTAGATTGGGATGGATCTCGTAAAGATGCAGAGAAAAAGATTACCAATGAATTAAACAAAAACAACGATATCCAGCTAATTTTCGCTCAAAATGACCGGATAGGTTTGGGCGTTTTTAAGATTTGTAAAGAACTTGGGATTGAGAAGAAAGTTTTTATCGTTGGTGTGGATGGATTACCCGGGCAAAATGGAGGTATTGATTTGGTGGACAGAGGCATACTCAAAGCTACTATACTTTATCCCACCGGCGGAAAGGAAGCGATACAAGTAGCAATCAGTATTCTTGAGAAGCAACCATTTCTAAAAGAGAATCAATTGTTCACAACTATTATTGACTCGACTAATGTCAGTATGATCAAATTACAAAGCCAAAAGATATTGTCTCAACAAGATGATATTGAAAGACAACAGACAATGTTGAGTGAACAAATAAGAATTTACAATAACCAGCGGACCTTTAATAACATACTCATAAGCTCCCTTTTGCTCGTACTTTTTCTAGGTACTACAGTTTTCTTTTCATGGAGGAAAAATAAAAGAATTACCAAAAAACTGCAATTTCAAAATGAAGAAATTTCCCGACAAAGCAAGCAACTCATCGAATTTTCTGCAAAAGCAGAAGAGGCACATCAGGCCAGGCTTAATTTTTTCACCAATATATCGCATGAATTCCGGACGCCACTTACGCTCATTTTTGCACCGCTGGGAGAATTGATTGCCAATACAAGAATTCAGCAGGAAACAAAACAATCACTTCAACTGATACAGCGAAATGTAATGCGTTTATACAGGCTCGTTAGTCAGCTCATGGATTTCAGAAAAATAGAGTTAAAAAAAATGAAACCGCATGTTTCAGAAACCGACCTCGTCAGTTTCACTAAAGAAATTGTGGATTCGTTTAAAGTGCTGGCAAGGAATAAAAATATTGACCTTGAATTTATAACCACCGAACGCAGTCTTTTTGTATGGTTTGATACAACTATGATGGACAAAGTAATTTTTAATGTTCTTTCCAACGCTTTTAAATTCACAAACGAGTATGGCTTGGTTCATATTACCCTATCAAAAAATAGCACTGAAGCAATTATAAAAATAGAAGATAATGGAATAGGTATGACCAGGGAAGTGATTGATCACGCATTTGAACCCTTTTTCCAGGGAGAATATGAAAATTATAAAGGTACCGGCCTCGGCCTTGCGTTATCAAAAGAGTTAATCGAACTACATCACGGTTCCATTAAGGCTAACAGTAACCAAAGAAACGGTTCATCATTTGAAATTAATTTGCCTCTGGGAAATCAGCACTTTGATAAGAGTGAATTTGAATTTAACATTACTAAGGAAACTGCAATTAATGAAGATGCAGATATTTATACAACCGACTTGTACGATGTAAAAAACATCCCCGAACAGAGTTTCGGCGCAGTCTTACCTAAATACCTTACGATCCTCATTATCGAAGACAATAATGAGATGAGAGATTATCTTGCTTCGAGGCTTGGAACGGAATATAATATTATTGAAACCCCGGATAGCAACGGCGCATTAAACGCCGCCTTTGATGCGGTACCCGATCTCATACTTTGCGATATTGTAATTCCGGGGAAAAATGGCCTTGAACTAACTGCCATTTTTAAAAGCGATGTACGCACCGCTCATATCCCTGTAATTTTATTGACAGCTAAAGACCAGGAAAATCAAAAAATTGAAGGCATGGAAACCCAGGCGGATGCCTATATAACCAAGCCATTTAATTTATTGTTTTTACAAAAGACCATAAAAAGTTTACTTAAGAACCGCGAAAAAATAAAGGACCATTATTCGGGCGAAATTTTTTCAGAAGAAAAGTCGCAGGTATCTAAAAAGGAAGATAGAAAATTTGTAATAGACTTCACAGCTGTTGTTGAAAACAATATTAGCAACGAAAAATTTGGCGTTAACAACATCTGTGATGAATTAGGAATATCAAGGGTACAGTTGTACAGAAAAGTAAAAGCAGTATTAAACTGCAGCGTAAATGATTACATTGTTACCACTCGTTTGCAGAAGGCAAAGTATTATATGCAACATGAAAATCTAAGTATTTCAGAAATCGCATTTAAATCCGGATTTGCTTCGGCGGCTTATTTTTCAACTGTGTTTAAATCGAAATTTGGAGTAACACCGACAGAGTTTAAGGAGACTTGAACAAATGAGATCTCGACATCGGCTATGCCCGGCATTTGGTGATAGGAAACTCAATCTTCACTTAATGATTTTAATCCAGAACGTCTGACTATCTTACAAAAAACAAACGCATAGCCGGTTTAAAAAAGAGACCAGTAGATGATCCGTTGCTGAAAGAATAACGGACTGCTGAATTCATTGTAATGCACTGCTCCTTAAAAAACTTACAAGCTTTTATTTTCGGCACTTTTTACAACAATGTCTTTAACTCCCTCTGATCGCGAAATGCTTATATCTTTCACATTCTTCAAAATGAAAGGGGACACCCCATTTTCTTTTTCAGCCTGGATGTCGTACAAAATGGCTCCTTTAACATCATCTAAAATAAAGGGTGGCCGATAATCATCATTTAAAAAGCTCACTTGTATGTCGTGCATCTTCAGGTTCTTTACATGGCGAATATAAAAGCCATAGGACGGCATAACACGCCAGCGGTCAGGTTCGGGGTATTCTTTTTCATATTCAGGAACCACCCTGTTCACAGAGTCTTTTGGGCCGCCGCCGTTGTAATAAATTCTTATGTTGCTCATCTGCAAGTCTTCGATGTCATGTCCCTGCAGTCCACTGATTAAAGCACCTTGCCCATAGTCAACATTATAGGCAATAATGTTGTTTAATATAATTCTCCTGCAGGCTCCTATGGGTATTGTATCTGGCCCACGCATCCTCGCTCCCAGGCGAACAAAAATTGGCGCATTTCCAATGTCACGCATGGTAATGTTTGATATTGTTACATCCTCAAGCAGTGCACCATCAACAGTTTCTAAAGCAAGCCCACGGCAATATTCAAAAACACAATTGGAAATAGTAATATTCTTAAACCCCCCGTTTGATTCTGTTCCAAATTTTATTCTGCCCACGGGATGATGATCAGAATCCTTTGCGTAATTTCTTTTAAATGTGCCATCCAATAAAGTTCCTTCATCATAACCACTCACCTGGCAGTTAGTAATGGTAACATTTTCTGTGGGTTTCGAATAGCCGAGACCGAAAGAACTCTTTAAACAGATGCCATCGTCCGACGGCGAATTAACCGTACAATTGGAAACACGAACATTTTTACAGCAGTCTATATCAAAGCCATCTCGGTTGGTATCAACTTTTAAGTTATCAATCGTAAGGTTATCAACACCTGTTGCCAATATTGCAAACCATCCGCCATGTAAAATCGAAATATCTCTTATAATCACGTTGCGGCAAAGCAAAAGGCTGATGGCTTTATTAGGTCGCACATCTCCATTTCTGCCGCTTCTCACCAATCCTTTTCCCCATATAGTTCCTGTACCAATAATTGAAACGTCATGGAGGTTCTCTCCCCAAATAAAACTGTTGTGCCAGTGGCTGTGTCCGTAATCCTGGTAAATATCGTTTACACTTTTTTCAGGCTTATCAAATTCGGTTGAATCTGACGCGGCAATTAAAGTTGCCCCCTGATCAATATATAAACAAATATTGCTTTTGAGATGTATAGAACCACTCACGTAATTACCGGCCGGAAAATAAACAGTACCTCCTCCCGCATTCGCTGCCTCATCAATGGCTTTATTAATGGCTGTTCCGTCCATACCTATTCCGTCCCCCTTAGCTCCAAAATTTTTTACATTAAAAAAGCCATTTTGTTTCTGTGCATGCACCATAAAGGTTAGCGTAATAGCAAGACCACTCAATAATAAATTTTTAGATTTCAGTTTCATTTATTGCTGTTTATTTTTATCGGTAATTAATCTCTTTTAATAGTTAATGGATAATATATTGAATAAAATCTCCAGGAAAATTTCATGGTTTGCGAAATGCTTTTTTTCATGGTTAACCGTACAGAATATGCAATCGTTAATTTCAGTAAAGCTATTACGCAAAAGGCGTAATAATTATAGAACAATAAACTTTTTTTTATAAGCAAGCTATCGTAACTGATTCTTTCGAATTTATTTGGATTTTTAAAGCCGAATATAATTGTCAACTTAAAGTAAAATATTCTACCATTAAAATTTTTAAATTATCATTATAAGCAATCTGTTGGCGCTAAAGATACAACTGCATCCGTAAAACGAATTGTTTTGCAATGTATGAATCCCATCAAATACTTGATTTTTTCTGCGGGGTAAGATGCAGTTGCAAAAAGTAGAAATAATAAAAATTATTAAAAAATATGTGCTTAATATTCAACCCGTGATTGACTATCGGCTATGAGTTTCAAAACGACCAGCCCGCCAATCAGTATTCCTAATGCAGTTAATACCGGCACTGCTTTCTTTTTCATATTCTTTTTCATGTTGTTTGTTTATAAAAATAATTTTTAATCGATTAGAGAAAACGAAACATTGAAAATTCTTCACAACAATTGCGCCTGATTTCCATCACTACCAAATAGTAAATAAAAAATGAAATGCAATTTTTTTATCATCAAAAAATGTAGAATCTATTGCGCCTTAACCGTGAAAATATTTCAACAAGTAATTAGTAAGTATTTTCTAATACGCAGATTTACTGTAAAATATATTGCAACAAAAAATGGCAACATTATTGATGCCGAAATATTCACGCTTGATATTTTATTAGTTCTTTCTTTTCATAAATTTTTCTCTCTTAATTTTTCAAATCTTAAATCTAAAAAGATGCCTGAAAAAAAAGTTACCGACATTCATATTATTTGGATGACTACCGGTTTAAGTTGCGATGGTGATTCAGTTGCCATGACAGGGGCAGTAAATCCCAGTCTTGAAGATATAGCCTTAGGAGCTCTGCCCGGTATGCCAAATGTACACATACACAGCCCCGTAATTTCTTACGAGAATGGTGATGAATTAATGCAATGGTGGTATAAAGCTGAACGGGGTGAACTTGATCCATTTGTGTTAATATTAGAAGGCTCGGTACCAAATGAAGAATCAATTAAAGATACGGGAGGACATTGGGCGGCTATGGGTACAACCGGACCCTTTGGTCAGCCTATAACTACTAACGAATGGATAGACAGGCTTGCTCCCAAGGCTGCAGGTGTAGTAGCTGTTGGAACCTGCGCAACTTATGGAGGCATTCCAGCCATGAAAAACAATCCGACAGGTGCTATGGGGCTTCCTGATTATCTTGGATGGAATTGGAAATCAAAAGCGGGCCTGCCTATCGTTTGTATTCCCGGGTGCCCTGCACAGCCTGACAATACCACTGAAACACTTCTGTACCTGGTATTTCAGTTAGCAGGTATCGCCCCTATGATTCCGCTTGATGATGCTTTAAGGCCAAAATGGTTATTTGATAGAACTGTCCATGAAAGCTGCGACCGGGCTGCATTTTACGAACAGGGAGATTTTGCACAGGAATATGGATCTACAAAATGCCTGGTGCAGATTGGATGCCAGGGACCAATTGTTTACTGCAATGTTCCAAGAAGAGGTTGGCAAAATGGAATCGGTGGCTGCCCGAATGTGGGTGGCATTTGCATGGCCTGCACTATGCCGGGCTTCCCGGATAAATTTATGCCTTTTATGGATGAAGCGTTCGGTGCCAAGTTCTCATCTAACGGTGCAAAATTCGTGTATGGTCCCCTGTTAAGAGTATTCAGAAATATGACAACGAAGAAGAAAGACAAGGAGCCAGAGTGGAGGAGACCAGGTAAAAAAATAACAAGTGGTTACGAGCCGGTATGGTAAATTGATTTTATAAAAATATTAATGACGTTATAATTCATTTATTCAAATAAAAAATTATTGTTATGCCTGAAGTATTATCCAAACCAGGATCCACTCAAACCAAACCAAACATAATTGTAAAGGAAATGTCCTGGGATCCCATCACACGAATTGTTGGTAGTTTGGGAATTCATTGCAAAATTGATTTCACCAATAAAAAAGTTCAGGAATGTTACAGCACCTCCATGGTTTTTCGTGGCTTCGATATTTTTATGAGAGGCATTGACCCGCGGGATTCTCATTTTATAACGAGCCGGATTTGCGGCATATGCGGAGATAATCACATGACGACATCCGTACTCAATCAAAATATGGCTTATGCAGTAAAACCTCCTCACCTTGGAGACTACGTTCTTAACATGGGCGAATCGGCAGACTACATGTTTGATCACGCAATATTCAACGATAATCTTTGCAACGTCGATTTCTGCGGGCAAATGGTAAAAGAAACCAATCCCAATGTGTATGAAAAAGCCAAACACACAGAAGCACCAAATGCACGCATACATGGCTTCAAAACTATTGCCGACATTATGGATTCGCTCAATCCATTTACGGGAAAATCTTATATGGAATCATTGCAGGTATCAAGATATACAAGAGAAATGTTTTGTCTTATGGAAGGTCGCCATACGCATCCTTCCACATTGGTGCCGGGTGGTGTAAGCACTACGATAACCCACCAAACACTAACTGATTACTATGTTCGGCTAATGAAATATATTGAATATTGCAAGAAGGTGGTACCCATGCACGACGATTTATATGACTTCTTTTATGAAGCATTACCTGGATATGAAAAGGTTGGATACAGAGATACTAATTTGGTTTGCTGGGGATCATTTGATGATCCGGAATATTGCGATTTTACTTATAAAAACATGACCAGTTGGGGCCGCAAAAAATTCATCACGCCCGGTGTTGCCATCAACGGCGAATTGGTAACTACAGATCTTGTTGAAATTAATCTTGGTATAAGAATATTATTGGGAAGTTCTTATTATGATGATTGGGAAAACGAAAGAATGTTTGTAAAGAAGGATCCGCTGGGCAACCCTGTTGACCGCAATCATCCATGGAATAAAACGACGAAGCCTAAACCGCAAAAAAGAGATTTTGCCGGAAAATACACATGGGTAACTTCTCCAAGATGGTATGATAAACGCAGTGGTAAACACGTGTGTTGCGATACAGGCGGCGGGCCATTTGCAAGACAATGGGTTACGGCAAAAGCCGGACTGGTAGATATCGGTTACATCAAGGCAACCGGCAATTCACTTGAATTCAATCTTCCGAAAACAGTTGGCATGCCTGAAGTAAAACAAATATGGAAAGTTCCTAAGTGGAGCAATGCAATTGAAAGAGACCGTGCAAGAGCATATCATCAAACCTATTCCGCTTTGGTTGGGTTGTACTGCCTTGAAAGAGCGTTTGAAGAAGTACATGCGGGCCGCACAAGAACCTGGGCACCGTTTAAAGTTCCCGATTATGCCGTAAGCTGCGGTTTTCATGAAGCCGCAAGGGGTGTGTTATCTCATCACATGGTTATTGAAGGCGGTAAAGTGGCCAATTACCAGATGTTTCCACCTACTCCATGGAACGCGTCTCCGCGTGACAGTTATGGAACCCCTGGCCCATATGAAGATTCAGTTCAGAACACGCCGATCTTCGAAGAAAATGGCCCTGATAACTTTAAAGGAATTGATATAATGAGAGCTGTACGCAGCTTTGATCCTTGTTTGCCTTGTGGAGTACACATGTATTTAGGAGGAGGAAAAATGATTAAATCAACGCATACACCCACAGCATTGGCATCGTACAATAATGGAAAATAAAATTGTGAGTGGCAAGTAGCAAAGATGAGCTATAAGTTGTAAGTAACAGATAGCAGAAAGCGAGATTTTAATTACACCCATGAAAATTCGTCCTTGGCTATTTGTCACTCATATTTTAAAAATAAAAGTCAATGCCCATGGTATCTGCATCACTTATAGGGAAGTTGAGAAAAATTGTCTCGCCTCCACCAGAAGTTGAAGTGGAGCGTTGTAGCTTCTGTGGGACCATTCTGCCTTCTGACCATCGGCATCTTGTGGATCTTTCAGCGATGAAATTTATTTGCACTTGCGAAATGTGTATGATTACAAATGCAGAAAACGGCAAATACAAACCACTTCCCCAACGCTATCTCCATCTTGAAGAATTCAATATATCTGATTCACTATGGTCAGATTTTCTAATTCCGGTGAACATGGCTTTTTTTGTGAAAAGTACTGCAAAGCAAGGCACTGTTGCCTATTATCCGGCTCCTACCGGTGCAACTGAGTCAAAATTAAAAATGGAGGCTTGGAATAAACTGTTGGAAGCAAATCCGGTTTTGAATGATTTAAATAACGATCTGGAAGCGCTGCTGGTAAACAGGCTTGGCGACAAGGGCCGGTACTTTATTGTACCCATTGACAGTTGTTATAAACTTATCGGTATGATAAGAATTGCATGGAAAGGAATATTCGGAGGAAAAGAAGTGAATGATATTATTGACAAATTTTTTGACGAACTAAAAGATAAATCATTGCCATGCCCGATTTAAAATTTGAAATCATATCATCGGAAGTAAAACAATTTGCAATAATGCCAACGCTTTCTTTTAAACTGCAAATTACCAATGCAACTGAAAATGAAGAAGTGTATGCTGCGGCATTAAAATGCCAGGTAATGGTAGAGGCCATAAAGCGTGCGTACAATGAAAGCGAAAAAGATAAGTTACATGAGCTTTTTGGAGAACCTTTCCGATGGGATGAAACGCTTAAAAGTTTTTTCTGGACAATCATTAATATTCCAGTTCCCAGGTTTACAGGTAAAACAGTAGTAGAAGTTACCATACCATGCAGCGAGGACCAGGCCATGGCTGCCGGTAAATATTTTTATTCTGTTTCAGATGGCGATGTTCCGCTTGCTTTTCTTTTTAGCGGCACTTTGTTTTATAAAGACACAGAAGGCGATTTGCAGATTTCACTTGTTCCCTGGGAAAAGGAAGCGTTTTATAAAATGCCGGCAAGCTTATGGCAAAACTTGATGGACATTTATTTTCCCAATTGCAGGTGGTTGCGCGTATCAAAAGAAACTTACGATAAGCTGGTAAAATATAAAGCGCAGAGCGCATATCCAACACTCGAGACAGCTTTGGAATCGCTTTTGAAGGATGCGTTAAAAGAAATTTCTTTTAAAGAAAAATACACAGCATGAATAATGTAATAAAAAATATATCAAATGCTAACGCAGTTTCTGTTTTGGAAAAGATTACGCGAACGCTGCTGTATGAAGGTTATTCTTTATACCCCTATTATCGCTCAGCCATAAAAAATCAAAAGCCCATTCCGTTCGGCGTTATTTTTCCGAAAGACTATAATGCTCATAATGAACATTCGCATTCACACATGCAATCTCAGACTATTATTCACGGAAACAGGGAACTAACGGTCAGCGTAGACGTTCGCTTTCTTCATTTGAGACGTACGGAACTTTTTCAAAAAAGTAGCTATAATGAAGAATTTAGCCCGGTATTCGAAATGGAAATAGAAGGAAAAACATACCAGGCTGGTTCGCCAACTATTGAGAGAAAAATCCAAAATAACTTGCTGAAGATCAATGACCTTATTGCCACAGAAAAAACTATTCCATTTGCATTTGAATCATTCAATGAAGGTGAAATGATTTTTAATGCGGAAAAGGAGATTGTTGGAAAAAAAACAACTACTATTTCAATGATTACGGGAGTAGTTAAAATTGAAGCTGTACCCCTGCCAGAAATCGATAAATCATTTCGTTTAACCGTTACAGTTACTAATACAACCCCGGTTGCAAATGCCGAAAGACGGACGCGGGATGAAGTGCTTTTACAATCGTTCCTTTCAACGCATATTATACTGCAAACGCACGACGCCGAATTTATTTCACACCAGGAAACCCCCGCGCAATGGCAGGCAGCAATGGCAACCTGCAACAATGTAAATACCTGGCCGATACTGATTGATAAAAATAATTCGACATTATTGTCGTCGCCCATTATTTTATATGATTATCCAGAAATTAACCCCGTTAGTTCGGGAGATTTGTTCGACAGCACCGAAATTGAAGAGGCGCTTTTACTTCATGTGAATCTTTTATCTGATGAAGAAAAAAAAAGAATTGGTGGTAATGATGAAAAACTCCGCGCCATGCTGAATAAAGTGGGTAGTTTAACGCCGGAGGATTTAATTGTCTATCACAGTATGATGAAAGACATCACTCCTGGCGGATTCGATAACAAGTAAATATTTTAACTATGCAATCAAATGGGTTAAGAGAAGACACACCGGGCGAATTAGTAAAAATGATCGATGGAATTTTATATAGCAAAGGCGATAAAGTAAAACTGAATCTGGGGAAACGAAGATCGGATACTTCAGATATTTTTTTAAATGGGAAGGTGGCCACAATAGAAGTAATTCATACGGATTATAATGACAATATTCATATTGCCGTTACTATAGATGACGATCCGGGGCAGGATTTGCTGCGTGACTTAGGCATGTATTTCTATTTTAGCCCGGAAGAAATTGAACTAATAAGATGAGCATGAAAAATAAAAACACATCACCAATTGAAATGGAGCAACCAAAAAATCAAGCTCCGATGGCAAAGAAAAGAGTGATGATTGCAGGCATCGGAAATATGTTTATGAAAGATGATGGATTTGGAAGTGCCGTTATAAAAAGGATCAGCAATAAAAAATTTCCGGATGGCGTAGAGGTGAAAGATTTTGGAACCGGTGGCCTTAAACTTGCATACGATCTCATGAGAGGTTATGACGGACTGATTTTCCTGGATGCTTCTCCACGGGGAAAAACGCCCGGAACCCTTTATGTAATTGAACCGAACGAAAATGATTTTAGCAATAACCTGGAAGAAGGTGGTCCTATCGATCCTCACGGCGCAGACCCGGTAACTGTTTTAAGATTTGTAAAATCCACCGGCGCATGGCCTGGAAAGGTATTTATTGTAGCGTGCGAACCGGAATCAGTCGATGAGTTTGAGATTGGATTAAGCGAACCGGTAAATATTGCTATTGATAAAGCTATTGAACTAGTGGATGAAATTGTGCAGGATATTTATTCAATAAAAACAAAAGCATCATGAATATATTTTCAGAAAATAATTTGAATGCTGTTCAGGACGTGATACAAAAAACCAACGGGCAAAGCAATCATCTGAGAAAAGAGGAACCATTAATAGATGAAGTGTCTGAACTTAACCGGCAAAGCGAGCACATTCAACAACTAATTGAAGAAATAGAAATGCTTCCTGATCCGAAAGCTAAAAAAATGATGGAAGAATGCATCCAGGAAATACTGGGCTTCTACGGAAAGGGTCTTGAAAAAATATTGAAAATTATTTCCGACGGAAATATAGCTGCTGCAAAAGACATTTATAATGATCTTATTGAAGATAGTTTTGTAAATGGGCTATTGCTCATTCATGATCTTCATCCGCTGGATTTAAAAACCCGGCTCTACAAAGCGCTTGAAAAAGTGAAACCCTATATGGACAGCCACGGCGGAAGCGTAGAATTAGTACGGCTTGAAAACGGAGTTGCCAAATTAAGGCTTGCAGGAAATTGCAATGGATGCCCATCATCTTCAAGTACCCTCGAGCTTGGCATACGGCAATCAATTGAAGAATATTGCCCTGATCTTTTGGGGCTGGAAGTGGAAGGAATAACTGAAATGCGAAACGCAAAGAAAGGCGGCGCCAAACAAGACATTGGCTGGAAAATTTTAAACGGTGTAAGCAAATTACCCAATGGAAAAATGATTGCGGTAGAATCCGTCAGCATACCTTTAATTGTTTCACGTGTAAACAACTGTTTGTACGCATATCGTAACATTTGCCCGGCTTGTGAAAGGCCCTTCACTAACGGTACCTTAGACGAAAATATATTAGCTTGCCAGCTCGGCCATCGTTTTGATGTTCAACATGCAGGAATCTGTACAGATAATAGTGAATTGCATTTGGAACCCTTTCCTTTGCTGGAAGAAAATAGAATCGTTAAATTAGCAGTTGGATAAAGACATCAGCATGCATGAATTATCTATTTGTCAGAGTATATTAAATACAATTGAGACTGAATTTGATGGAAAGGATATTGAAAATATCCGCGAAATTCATCTTAAGGTTGGAATGCTGGCCTGTATCGAGCCCGAGATATTAAAAAATGTATTTGAACTTGTAAAAACAGATACACCATTCGGGCAGGCGGAACTTTTTATAGAAGTAATTGAGGTGGCGGCGGAATGCAAAAACTGTGGCAACAAATTTAAAGTTGAAAAATATATATTTGTTTGCCCCTCGTGTGGCGAGCCTGTTTCAAGCGTAACGGAAGGGAAAGAATTATTAATCAGTAAAATTATTTTAGAGGAACCATCTTATGCAGAAATTAACCAATAAAGCCGTTGGAACCTTAAGAGTTCATGACGTTTCATTGAATCTTTTAAAGGCAAACGACTATATCGCCGACAGGATAAGAGAAGATATGAAGGCAAAAAATATTCTCGTACTTAACCTGGTATCATCTCCCGGTAGTGGCAAAACATCTTTGCTGGAAGAAACTATCAAGAAACTAAAAAGTAAAATAAATATAGCTGTACTGGAAGGTGACCTGGAAACAGAGCGTGATGCAGAGAGAATTCGTCAGCAAGGCGTACAGGCGCTACAGATAGTAACGCAGGGTATTTGTCACCTGGAAGCACAAATGATACAGCAGGCGTTGCCCAGCATGAACTTCGATAACATTGATGTTCTTTTTATAGAAAATGTAGGTAATCTCGTTTGCCCTGCCTCTTACGATTTAGGTGAAGATATTCGTGTAACATTGGTGTCCTGCACCGAAGGTGATGATAAACCAAAGAAATATCCCAGTATGTTTTTAACCACAGATATAATGGTAGTTACGAAAACTGATTTGTTGCCTTATGTACCATTTTCTGTTGAAGCTGTTATTAAAGATGCAAAAGAAGTGAATAGTAAAATAGAAACTTTTTTGCTGTCGAGTTATAAAGGAGAAGGGATGGATGAATGGTGTAATTGGCTTTTGGAAAAAATAAAAGAGAAGAAGGAGAATTTAGTTGCAAGCAGTGCAGTTTAATGATCATTGTGTTGCCATGCATATCAAAGAATCTAAAATTTATTGGCTTTGCATTTTAGTGGCAGGATTAAAATTTAGAAATTATGTGTTTAGCAATTCCCGGAAAAATTTTATCAACTGAAATATCAGGCGATGGAAACATAAGAATGGCAAAGGTTTCGTTTGGTGGCATTATTAAAGATGTAAGCCTTGAAATGGTTCCTGAAGCCCGGTTAAACGATTATGTATTGGTACATGTTGGGGTGGCGATAAGTACGGTAAATGAAGAAGAAGCGCAACGGGTTTATCAATACCTTAAAGATGCCGGCGAATTAATGGATATTACGGAATGATTAATCAATAGGCCAGCATAGATTTTATCAATCATACTCCTTTAAGTGGTTTTACGTTGAATATTAAATTAGTGGGATGGAGATGTGGAATATATTTCGTGCGTTCCTCTGTCTAAAACTAATCATTTACCCCATTACTCCAAAATAAGCTTACCACTCCAATATGCTATTATTTTACCAGTCGCCACATACCAAATGAATTTTTCAAACAATTCGCTTCCTTTATTAGCTTGATCCAATTCATCGGTAAATCAATATTTTTCATTTCACATTTTGAGGCCGAAGGTTTCTTCAGGGAGCCGTTCACATTACACGTTGGTCGTTATCATCAATTTAATTAAAACAGCCTGTTCCTTGGCGACAAAATATACACATGTAATTTAATTGTGTTGTAAGTTTGAATTTTATTACCTCCAGCCGGAGAATTTTTTAACGCAATTTTTTACCGCCACTGTAGGTTGTTTATAGCCGTATAGCGAAATAAAAAACAGTTGGAAAAAAACAGGAAATTCTTTTAGAATGGATACACATATCCCCGTTAATAAAACTGCAACGATTTATTTGCCTGCAGCAAAAGGAAAAGTGATTACTGAAAATGGAAAAGCGCCGATAAATCGTAGCGATATAAAGTTCATAAAGTTTGAAGAAGGCAAAGCATTGATAGAAGTTGGTTCGGGAAATTATTCGTTTATAGTAAGGTAACAACTATATGATGGAAGCACATTTGAAAATCGGTTTATTTGGAGTTGGACTCCAGGAATATTGGTTGCAATATGAAGGCCTGCAGCAGCGGCTTTCAGGGCATATAGATTTGGTAGCTGAAAAATTAAGTGGTATCGATTACGATGTTGTGAACCTTGGTTTGGTTGATACACCCGACAAAGCATTTGCTGCAGGCCATCAATTCAGGCAAAGCGATGTTGATATAATTTTCCTATATGTAACCACCTATTCGCTTTCGTCCATCGTACTAACGGTAGTGAAAAGAGCAAGGGTACCGGTTATCGTTTTAAACCTCTCCCCCGCCGCCTCTATCAACTACGAATGGTTCAACAAATTAAATGACCGTACCAAAATGACCGGCGAATGGCTGGCGTATTGTTCAGCATGTTCGGTACCTGAAATAGCAAATGTGTTCAAGCGTTCAAACATTCCTTTTCACCAGGTTACCGGCATGTTGCAGGACGATAGCGAAACATGGAATGAAATTGAAGAGTGGATTGCCGCAGCCAGGGTGGCCAACATCATGGCGCATAACCGCATGGGAGTGATGGGAAATTATTATAGCGGCATGCTTGATATTTACAGCAACCTTACTTTGCAATGCGCCACTTTTGGCGGGCATGTGGAAGTTATAGAAGTGGATGAATTATCCAAATTGCGTGGGGAGGTTGATGAGGGTATGATTGATTCAAAAATAAACGCCTTCAATAAAACATTTGATATTGATACAGATTGCCCGGCAGAAACGCTTAGGGTCGCTGCACGCACAGCTTCAGCGCTTGACCTTCTTGTTTCAAAATACAATCTTGGCTCGGTTGCCTATTACCATAAAGGAACAGGCGTACCTGCAATTGAAGAAACGATGCAATCCATTATTTTGGGCAGTTCATTACTTACGGCACAGGGCATACCTATGGCGGGCGAGTATGAAATAAAAAATGCACAAGCCATGAAAATAATGAGCAGCTTCGGAGCGGGCGGATCTTTTTCCGAATTCTATGGCATGGATTATAAAGATAATATTGTGTTGATGGGGCATGACGGGCCTTGTCACCCTGCAATAGCTGAAGGAAAGATCAAGGTGAGGAATCTTAATGTGTATCACGGGAAAAAAGGAAGCGGCCTTTCGGTTGAGATGTCCGTAAAAAATGGACCGGTTACTTTGTTGTCAGTGGTAGAAACTGCAAATGGTAAAATCATTTTTCTGGTGGCGGAGGCAGAATCTGTTGAAGGGCCTATCCTTGAAATCGGGAATACAAACAGTCGCTACCGGTTTAGCATAGACGCAAAAGAATTTGTGGAAAAATGGAATGAGTACGGACCGGCGCATCATTGTGCAATAGGTATTGGGCACATTGGTTCTGAAATTAAAAAACTCGGGAAATTAATTGATATTGAAACGATGCTGGTTTGCTAACAAATTTTAACAGTGCAACAATAAATATTATCAAACTTAACAGACTTTATATGCTGAACGTTGAATTATACAATAGCGAAGAAAAGATGCCCATTTACAAACAAATTGCGCAATCCATAGGAAAGCAAATTGACAAAGGAACTTTAAAGAAGAACTTCAATTTACCTTCCATTAATATCTTCAGCGATCAATATGCTGTTGCCCGTGATACAGCAGAAAAGGCATACAAGGAATTAAAGAAACAAGGATATATAACGTCTGTTTCAGGTAAAGGTTATTACGTTCTGGGGAAAAAAGAAAATAAATTAAAGATATTACTGGTGCTAAACAAGATCAGTTCCTTTAAGAAAATTATTTATTATAGTTTCCTACATAAATTAGGGGACAGGGCTGTGGTTGATCTGCAGGTTCATCATTATAACCCACAACATTTAAAGAAAATTATTGAAGCGAACCTGGGAAAATATGACTTCTATGTAATTATGCCGCATTTTGAAACTTCCACCAATAAAAATATATTCACACGTTTGCTAAAAAAAATACCAACAGATGAATTGCTATTATTAGACAAGTCGGTTCCTGAATTAAAAGGCGTCATGTCTGTTCACCAGGATTTCAGGAATGATATATTCGACGCTTTGGCGTCCGCGTCGGAATTACTCAAAAAATATCACACACTGTCAATAATTTTTCCCGAGTATAGCAATCATCCTCCTGAAATAATAGAGGGACTTAAACAGTTCTGTAAAAAGTATCGGAAGAAATTTGCAATCATTACTAACGGGACAAAAATAAAATTAGCTAAAGGAGTTGTGTTTCTCGCTATTGCCGATGATGACCTTGCAATATTGGTGAAGAAGATTAGAAAATCCAATTATAAAATAGGTAAAGACATAGGCATTATATCGTTTAATGAAACTGAATTAAAGGAATTACTCGATATAACAGTGATCAGTACCGATTTTGTAAAGATGGGACAAACAGCAGCAACCCTCATACTGAAAAAACAATACGTACAAATAAAAAATCCCTATAAAATTATTAAACGCGGATCGCTGTAATTATAGAATTTCACGCAGACACTTCATGATGGGTAAAGTATTTTTTGGTAGCGGTTGTACTTTTTGTAAAAGAACCTTTTTCTAATTTATACTTAATTAACCTCCAACGAAGCTTGTAATGATGAGCATAAAGAGTGTTGCATTTTAAAGCGGCTGATCGGTGTATTGCCTCCAACCAAAACTAATCAATTGCTGCAATGCCCGCAAATAAGCTTGCTCCCCTAATCCTTTAAACCACGACTTTCATGATACAATTATTTTCATTTCGTTTAACCTTAGCTGTTAGATTCCGTTATATATACTGAATTGCACCTGTCCGCCGAGGTCAAAACTAGCTTACCAATGCTTTTATAATCTACACATTCTACGGGTAGCCGGGGGCAAGGGCGAGATGCAAAAAATTCACAGTGTTGTATTTTCTCAACTACCACAATAAACCTGAACTGCTTATTGATAAGTCATGTTATTTCCCGACGAGATCATTGTCCCAAAATCCTACTTGCAAGCAGGTACTAATACGGCAACCAAGTGTAAGTTTCAGTCTCATTTTAATCATCATAAAAATTTGATTTCCAGTCTCTTATGTTTAATTGTTCTTAACTCTGGGAGCGAAAGTTATCATAAAATAATCCACAATAAATTATTTCCTAATAAATGGCATTGTTTTAGCTTAATAGCTCAAAATTTTAATAATATTTATAACCTAAAACCACCGTATGGAAAAATCTCTTAAGTTATTTATTGCTATCGCTTTTATTATTAGTGTCTACGCTATTGGCTGTAAAAAAAATAGTTCGGCAGGCAACTCAATGTCAAGAATGACCATCTCGCTCACTGATGATCCATCTGCGTATGATGCCGTAAATATTGATATTGAAGATATCCAAGTAAATTCCAGCGCTGACAGCGGCGCCAACAGTGGCTGGACATCACTGCCCCTGAACAGGAAAGGCGTATATAATTTACTCGATTTCAGAAATGGTTTAGACACTGTTTTAACCTCGCAGGAACTGCCGGCAGGAACCATTTCCCAGATCAGGCTTATCCTGGGAAGCAATAATTCAGTAGTAATAAATGGAGTAACGATGCCTCTTACTACTCCTTCTGCACAACAATCCGGTTTAAAATTAAATGTGCATGCTACTTTGGTTGCAGGCATTGAATATAAGCTATGGATTGATTTTGACGCAGCACGATCAATTGTTCAAACGGGAAATGGATCCTTTATACTAAAACCTGTTATCAGGACTTACACTGATGCCACCTCAGGAGCCATTAAGGGTATCGTTTTGCCACCCAATTCGCACAGCCTTATTTACGCCATACAGAACGTAACAGATACAATCGGTTCGGCCGTTGCTGACTCAACTTCGGGGAATTTCCTGATTGGTGGCCTGCCTGCGGGTAATTATAATGTGGGCATACACGTTGCTGATAGTTCGTATATGGATTCTACAATTGCTACCAGCGTAACAACGGGCGTCATTACCGATTTAGGATCTATACAGCTCCACCAATAGCATTCAAATATTTTTTGATCTTATAAATACGTAAGATCAAGAATATTACTGTAAAAATAAAGGCACCAGGCAATTACAGGCTGGTGCCTTTATTTTTTAAAATCCATAAGTCAAAGTTAATTCCCAGTACCCGTCAATTCCTGATCCGGAAGAAACGGGCAGAAAAACACTTCCTGATGGCCGTAAGGTAAATGAACCTTTTTCCAACGAAGATTCCAGGTTCAATTCTATGTTATTGACAGAAATACTTTGAATGGTATTGGAGTTAGTCGCCCTGCTATTCTTTACATGGGCGTTTTTGATGATTTTGCCGAATCTTTTACTGTGAGAAATAAACTTTGAAAGGCCAAGGAATGAAAAATATTCATTAGTTCCTGCATTCAACAATATAGAGGGTGAAAGATTAAAATTCAAAGTTTTAAAGTCCGATTGAAACGAATGGCTCAAGCCTGCGGCCAGTTCAATATCATACGCCGTGGTTGATGGTGATGTTGCTTTATTCGTACCAAATCCAAGACCAGCTGAAAGTTTTGGACGAAGCCACCATTTTTTATAGGTGCTGCCAAATATTATTTCATTGGATATAGGTGTTGCAGGTATACTGCTGTTACCAGTGAAAAAGAAGTGGCTGTAGTCGGCAACAATATCAAAATTCTGTTTGTCATATTGTTCAAGTCCTATGGTAACCTTATGCATAAAAATCCCGGGGTGCGTTCCTCCGGCCACAAATTGCGGGGTGTATATAAATCCAAATCCGCCTTTGCTTCTGAATTCAAGTGACGGGCTCACAGAAAGATTGCCCTGATAAGCAGTATCCGTTCCCGATATGATTATTGTTGGCACACTTGTAAAATTTATTCCGGCAGTGAGTTGCCATTTTTTAGTGCTATCCTGGGCAACTCCGGTTAAGGAAATCATTAAAATGAAAAGAGAAATAATGATGTTTTTCATGGGTTGGGTATTGTTTTATTGATGCAGGAAATCTTTAAAAAATTGATCTGAATTACAATTATTCTTGATATTTTTTTGTAATTAATAAAGATTAAAACGCAGAAGCTGTTGTAAAAGTATGCTCCATGAATTAAGAAGAATTTAAATATAGAAGATAATCAACTTACCACTTCAGCAATAATTATTGGCTTATAGCAGTGAGGTATGAAGCATTTAAACCGCCCCGTTAATCCCGGGGCGGTTAGCTTATCACAAAGGAGAAATATTAATTTGTAACGGATAATTTTTTGATACTTGATTCGCCTGAAACTTTTCCGGTTACCCTTATAAAATAAATACCATTTTGTAAATTACTTAATTGAATGGTATTGGTTTTATTCAAAAGTGCAGATCTTAACACCCTTCCGGACATATCTATGAGATTTACGTCCGCCGGTTCATTTAAGCCACTAATAGTAACATTCACGTTTCCATTACTTGGATTAGGAAATATGGCAAAATCGAACAATGCATTTGATCCGCTAACTGTCTTTGTTTTGGAATAGGTAAATGCACCATCCTTGTCAATCATTTTAATTCTATACAAACTTACCGTATTGCTGATATTTGTTTTATCGGAAAATGTGTATGTTCTTAACGACCCCGACGTACCGGCGGCTGCAACGCTTCCGATAGATTGAAATGTAGTATTCCCAATAGCTCTTTCAATTTCAAAACTAAGTGAGTTATTTTCCTGTTGCGTTGCCCAGGTTACCAGTACATCATTGTTATTAGTATTACGCTGAGCATCAAAGTTTGAAAGTGTTACCGGCATAGGGCCCGATGACGGGATCGTACAAACAACGCTTCGGGACGTTCCCCCAATGGATCCATCGGCGTAAGTAAGATACACAGTAATACGACCTGCGGGTACCAGGTTGTCATCACTTACACAATAGTCAATATAAGTATTGCTTCCATTACAGGTTTTGCCCAGTATAATAAATGATTCAGGCTGCAATACTCCATCCATTTTAATAGAATCCAGAGTTGGAATTATGGTTGGACAGGCTGCAAAATATAACCTAACGTGTGAAGCGCATGTGCCACTATTACCGTTATTCCTGGTAAATCCGGTAGGGCAATCCGTTTGGGAAAATACAGCTGCTGATAAAGCAAGCGCAAGCGCACTAAGTAAAACTTTTTTCATTTTCTTGTGTTTTAAATTGTTAAAAAAATAAGCGGCATTTACTTAGGATCGGGCAAATAATATAAAGGGAGTTATGTAAATAACTTAAAAGTGGCATCGCATAATTCAAAGGAAAGAGGAAAGATTATCGCGTAAGATTATTGAGATTATACGGGTAGCAGGCTACCGGAATTCAAAGGATAGAAATAATTTATCGCAAAATTTAAAAAAAAACTACTGTTGATAAAAGGAATATAGAAGGAAGTTCAACGGATGGAGGTAATTAGCAATTAGGGATCATATGCTACGAGCAAATGTAATACATGAATTTTGATTTTGCAAGGTTTTACAATCTTCTTTTTCAGAAAAATTGTATTTCTATCGCTATCATATGTTAAATAAACTCAATAACTCATTCCAAAAAAGTTTACAGGTGAATAGAATAATCCTGAAATAGGTTTAGCGGATGATCTTCAAGATGCTCTCTGTAAATTGCATGCTTAAGCTCAGACAGAAGCACTATAAACCATATACGCTACCCGATATATTTTTATATTTAAGCTAATATTTGTCGGATCACTTTTGCTGGTTGCACAAAGCCTCACTTCCTAACTGAAACGGGTAGTTGACAATTGCTTAGTTGCAAAACTATCTGCGTAGCCTGCTCCCCTTAGCTGGATCTTTTTTGGTAGATTTGAGTTAATCATCAATTATGAGTGATAAAGAATATTTTTCTCATCTATATGAAATAGCAGCTAACCTTAACCGTGAGTTTTCTCTTCCGGCTGCGTTAAGAGTTTCTCTGGAAAAAACAGTACAGTTGCTTAATCTTGAAACAGCATGGATATGGCTGGTGCAGCCCGACGTAAAAAGCGTTTACCTCGCGGCTTCCTACAATTTGCCGCCGGCTTTGAGCAACCACCCGGAGCGGCTTTCCGGCTGGTGCTTTTGTATCGAAAAATATTTGTCAAACGATATTTCCAGAGCAAGAAACATTAGCGAGATTGCCTGCAGTCGGCTTAAAAATATTAAATCGGGTACAAGAGATTTAAAGTTTCATGCAACAATTCCGATAACAGTGCAAGGCAAAAAAACGGGGCTTATTAATTTGGTGAGCAAAGAGTCGCAGCAATTAGATGATAAACAACTGGCGCTGCTCAATACCATTTCAGAACTGGTAGGCATTGCCATTCAGCGAACAAGGGTACAAGATGCTTACAACACGCAACCTTCCATAAAAGAAAATGCTTTTAATGAAGTGATAGAACGGGTAATCCAAACAAGAATTGATAACCTCTTAACGGATCTGCGCAAAGCAGATTCCTTGTTGGAGAAAAGGAAAATAACGGATGCACACGAAGCGGTTAAACAATCGTTGAAACATATTGAAGAAATGGAAAAACAACTTTCATTTATAAAAAGTGAGACAAAAGAGCATAGAGAAAGTGCCAAAAAAAACAGTTCATTTCATTATCCATCCTCTCCGCTAACTGCGAGAGAACTGGAGGTGCTTACTCTCATAAGAAAAGGTTTGAGCAATAAACAAATTGCAGAACAATTATTTCTTGCCGAAAGAACCATTAAGTTTCATATTACTTCTATCCTTTCCAAACTCATCGCAAATAACCGCACAGAAGCCATTAATAACGCGATACAGCGGGGGATTCTTAATAGTCAATAGTCAATGGTTAATGGTCAATCGGCAATGGCTTAATGACCGAATGACTCAAAGACCGAATGACGAGCCCCCATTTATTACCCAATAGTACAGGTCAACTTCTGGCCTTAAGTCCGTTTTTATTGCGGGTTCTTCACCGGAACTTTGCAAACAATAAATATTAACATCATGACTAAAAGAAAAACGGCGCTGATAACCGGCGCATCAAAAGGATTGGGTTACGCACTGGCGGAGCGCCTGGCTCATAACGGTTGGAATTTATTGATAGACGCACGCAATGCAAACCAATTACTGGAAGCAAAAAAACATTTGGAGCAGTTTACGGAAGTGATTGCTATATCCGGCGATGTACGCGATGAAATTCACCTGCTTCAACTCGCCGATGCTTTACAGAATAATCAATGGCGGGCTGACCTCGTTGTAAATAATGCTTCTGCATTAGGAGTATCCCCGATGCCTCCGTTACTTGATCACTCTGTAGATAACCTGCATGTGATCTTTCATACAAATATGATTGCTCCCATTTCGTTGCTGCAAAAAGTGAGGCCATTTCTTAAATCCAACGCCACCCTCATTAACATAAGCAGCGATGCAGGAGCAGAAGTTTATGAAAACTGGGGAGCTTACGGTGGCAGCAAAGCGGGGCTTGATCATATGACAGCTATTCTCAGTAAAGAAAATCCTGGGTATAATTTTTACTCCTTTGATCCGGGCGACATGCGCACCGATATGCACCAGGCAGCTTTCCCGGGTGAAGATATCAGCGACAGACCATTACCCGTTGAAAAAGCTGTACCCGCTTTGATCCACCTAATTGAAAATAATTTACCGAACGGGAGGTATACTACATCCCTACTTAAAGAACAATTTATATGAACATAACGGCATCTAACATCATTCAATTCGATTTACCCAAACACCTCTCCTGCCCCGAACCAACGGAAGAACGACATCTACAGAGAGATGAAGTGCGTTTATTGGTAACCGATAGCAATGGCACTATTCACCACAGTTCTTTTAAATACCTGGACAATTTTTTAAAAAAAGGTGACGTATTGGTAGTAAATACATCTGCAACAATTCCCGCTGCTTTGCCATTATCACTGCCGGGCAGCAGAATGGGGAAATTACACCTGAGTACGAGACTGAAAGACAGCGAATGGATAATAGAGATACGGGAAATAACGGCTAATAAAACGATACGCTGGAAAGAGGGACAAGAGGGAATGAAATTTGAATTGCCGGCATCAGCTGAAGTTACCTTAAAACAAAAACTCTATAACAATGATCAATGGCTAGATTTGTGGATTGCTGATTTTGATGTGCATGCACCCATGCAAAAATATTTGTCGGCAAACGCAGGCCCTGTTCAATATGAAAAATTAAGCCGACAATATCCTTTATCTTATTATCAAACATTCTATTCATTTCACCCGGGCAGTTCAGAAATGCCATCTGCGGGAAGAGGGTTTACCGCGGCTTTGATGGAAAGGTTACTAAAAAAGGGAATAGCATTTGCACCAATTATGCTACATACCGGCGTATCGAGTCTTGAAGAAAATGAGGCGCCTTATCCGGAATACATGGAAATTGATCCATTGACAGCATCGATAGTTAATTCTGCTAAAAGGCAAAAAAGGCGCATTATTGCAGTAGGCACTACCGCAATAAGAGCGATAGAAACAGCATCGAACGGAGAAGGATTTATAATTCCCTACCGTGGCAATACAGATCTATTTATCGACGAAAATTATAAAATGAAAATTACAGATGGGCTGCTAACTGGTTTCCATGAGCCAAGAGCCTCTCACCTGAACATGTTGCAATCCATCGCAGGTTATGAACATATAGACATGGCTTACCGGGAAGCAATAAAAGCTGGTTATTACTGGCACCAGTTTGGAGATTTACATTTGATAGTGCCCTAGTTATGTTTAGGCGGAATAACCAGGTTGCTGTTGGCGCCCGCGCCGACGGCCAACCTGATAATTTTTAATAAGACAAAGAGGACAAAAATAGTTGGTAAAATCTTTTGAAAGGTTGTACTGGAAAGGGTTTCAATGAAGTAAATTGAAACCCTTTTCAATTTCGGATATTATGACAAAAAAAATCTTGCTGGGGTTGCGGTAGTAATAAAG
>NZ_JBMQQG010000169.1:0-59729 GCF_057362405.1 Ginsengibacter sp. | reverse complement strand
TTTGTCAACGATAAGACCGGTACCTGTCTTTCTTTCCCGCTCTAACTTAATAAGCTTTGGCCCATCATAGGTGAGATTAATTATTGTATACACCAGCCCTGTAGAATCAGCATATTTTACAGTATTTACCCTGTCCTCAATGTCGTAGAAGTATTGCAGCCTGTCTTGGTTCACCAGGATATTATTTCTCATCTCGCTTATTCTATCTCCGTCGTAAATAACATCATACCTGAAAAAATCTGACGCATAGGATACGAAGGTGGCCTTGCCTGCTGCATTGTACTCAAAGTGATAAAAAGGTGAGGGCAGGTGATCTATTACAACATCTTTTATCAGCACCGTTTGGCGTTGCGGAAGTGGCGCATCAATTACACTTTTTTCTTTCTTGCAGCCAAACAATGTTATGGTTGCTATGAAAAGCAATAAATACCTGTAGCGCATGGTTCTTCTTTAGTAAGGTTCATTTGTTATGGTAAAAGAAATTTCCAATTTTTCTATTCGTTTCAACAAGTCCTCATTTAATTTTTTCTGCCCGGCATTGATATTTTTCAACTCCTCATTTTGCCTTTTTAGTTCGTTTAGTATTTGCTGTTGCTCCTGCACGGCCTTCACCAGTGGTACCACAAAAGACTCATAACTCAAACTGTAATGATCTTGCCCGGTCTTTGGTCTGATGATGCCGCTGAAATCATATCCTGAAGCATCGGCTGCCTTTTCTACTTCCTGCGCAATGAAGCCTGTGCGACGAATAGCAGAAGCTTCATTGTAAGAGGCCAACATAAAATTATTGGAGATAATAGCCCTATTGTTTCCTGATTGATTTTGTTGTTCGTCAAACCGCTTTACATCAAACTGGTAAGTAACAGGACGCAATTGCATGATAAAATCTAACCCTTTTACATCTTCTTTTACCTGGTATTTATAACGGCCATCGGACGGAGTGGTAAAAGGAACCTGACCTTCAATAACAGTAACAGCACCATTTCCGAGACGAATTTTGTTGGAAGCATTTACTATTGCACCTTCTCCTATCGCAGTGGCATTTGTTAGATTTCCGGTACTGACATCTGCATCAAACCCAATAGCAGTATTCGAACTTCCGGAATTATTGGAAAGTAATGCAAAGGTGCCAACAGCAGTATTTTGAAATCCCGTTGTGTTTGAAGAGAGCGAAGAAGTACCTGCGGCAGTGTTGTTAATGCCGTTAGTATTTGCAAAGAGTGATTGAAAGCCGGTAGCTGTATTGTTTATGCCGGCGCCGTTAGTAAACAGCGATTGAGTTCCGGCAGCTGTATTATTGCCCCCCGTTGTGTTAGCGAAGAGTGATTTAAATCCGGCTGCCGTATTACCATTGCCCTCAGTATTATTAAAAAGTGAGTTTGAACCGACAGTTGTATTGTTAATACCTTTAGTATTGTTAACCAATGCTGCATTACCGGTAGCAGTATTATCATTACCGGTAGTATTTCTCAAAAGTGAAGTAGCGCCAAGGGCGGTGTTATTAAGACCTGTAGTATTTAAAAAAAGTGATTGAAAGCCGGTGGCCGTATTAAAATTACCCACTGTATTAGAAAAAAGTGATGAAGTTCCATTAGCGGTATTACTGGTACCTGTAGTATTAAAAGAAAGTGATTGATTACCTGTAGCTGTATTATTAAAACCTGTTGTATTGGCACTCAATGATGCATTGCCAACAGCTGTATTTAAGCCGCCTGTGGTGTTGCTAAAAAGAGAATTAACTCCTATAGCAGTATTACTGATTCCTGCAGTGTTGGAAAAAAGTGCTCTTATACCGGTAGCTGTATTGTTTTCTCCAATAGTATTAAAGCTAAGAGATGCATAGCCAATAGCAGTATTATTTTTACCTGTAGTGTTAGCATTTAGTGAAAGAGATCCGAATGCTGAATTAAAAAAGCCCGTTGTATTAGAATTTAGTGATTGCCATCCGGCAGCTGTGTTGTCATTACCGGTGGTGTTGGCAAAAAGCGCGCTAACGCCAATAGCAGTATTTAAGCCTCCCGAAGTATTGGATAAAAGCGAACCAACTCCATATGCGGTATTGTCAGTACCATCAACGTTCGAAAAGAGAGATTTAAATCCGGTAGCTGTATTATCACTACCAATGGTGTTAGAAAATAATGATTTCGACCCTATCGCTGTATTATTAAACCCAAGAGCACCCGGAATGGGATTGTCCTTACCATTATTGAATAATGCGGAATCTCCAATTGCCAATAAGTTGGTGCCATACTTATCAAATTTTAATGCATCTGTTCCGATGGCAATATTGCTAAAGCCAGCTGTATTTGATTGACCTGCACGCAATCCCCAGAAAATATTTCCGGTTAAAGGATGTAGTTCACCAGCTTTTATATTATTTACTCTGAAACGCAATGGCTGATTATCTGCAGTACCGACAAATTGGTTGGTGGGATTGATGCCAATGTTACCGTTAAGGCTCCATCCACCACTATTGTTGTTGTTGGTGATCGGTTGCCAGTTAGGCGCAAACGAAGTTCCGATATTTGCCATCAATTTGTTAGCTGCAGAATCATAAACCAGCAACCCACTTGCTGGATTAATAATACCATTAATTGATGTTAAGTTCATTCTTGGAATAAGCAATCCCGTATTGGTAGCAGTAATATCCAACGCTGCCGACGGGTCTGGTGAAGTGGTTCCAATACCAACGCCCTGGGAAAATGAAAAATAAGAAGCGAGGAACAATACGTATGATAGAATAAATCTCTTTTTCATAAATGAATCTGCTGTGTTTGAATTATAAATAAATTTTGAATTACCGATGAACAACAATCACAAGCTTGTAATGGCTGTTTTCCAGTGATGACGGATTGTATACTGCCCTATTTGACGATTAAAAATTCCTTATTTTAAAATCCCTGGTCGAACAGCCTTGCAGTATTTAAATGCATAAGGTCAAGGAGCCCCTTTCTTCATAAATAGAAATAATTGCGAGGCTAACAACTAATGCTAAATAGCGACGAGTTCTTTAAAAAATCAATTTATGTAACACCTAGCTTTTCCCGTTAGTAAACAAAAACAACGGTTCCAAAATTATTTGACAAGTTAATTTGCACCCGCTTTAATATATCACAAACTGTCATTCAGGGTTTATTATCGAAAAAAATTTTTGATAGATAAATAGTTTGCCGGCATTTCGAACCATTTACCCGGATCGCGGGGTCCTTTATTATTTAAAGTTCTTCCCCGCCAAAATATGCCCTGTTTTATTGTTATGAATAAATAACCGTAATTAAACAGAAAATAGTTGCGTCAAAATTTTTTTAATCCAACTAATAAGAGAGATACTCAGTTTTAGTGTATTCTTTGCCGTTAGAATTTCTTTATACAGTAACATCCCGGGGGAGGCCATGTGTTGCGCCTTTGAACTATTTTTTTTCGCTCTGGAAACACTGCTAAACAATAATCTTCTCCTCACCTGTTTATTCAAATGAGGAGAAGACTTGAAATATATACTTTACAATACCCTCTTTAAAATGTATTCTTTGTATAAAAAAGGTACGAGGCGGTATAGGGTATGCTGTCCTTCTGGCCCAGGTGTGCTTCGTCAGCCCCAGTTTTGGGTGCCAAACCATTCGCCGTGCATATGCGTTGAATAAAGGTTATCTTATTACCGGGCGAACTAAGAGTTGAATCAGCCTTCAATAACAACCACTGAATAGCTGTTTGATCCTGGGTAATTCCCTGCACTTTTTTTGCAACTACCTTCTCGTCTTTAAACGGACCTTTTACAAATTGCCAGGTCGGGCCTGCAAAGTGATTAATCAGCAGGTTTTGAAAGTCAGGTGTGGCGTATAATTTTGCCAACGGTGCAATATTTACCCACGAAAAAACATTCGGATCAGTTGCGCTGCGCTGAACTTCATAAATTTGAAAACCTCTGGCAAAAGTTTGCAACAGGAATCTGTTTCCTTCGGGAACGTTCAAAATGTCCGGAATATCCCCGCAAGTAGAAATCATTGGACCCGCATTTGCATCAGCTAAGTTAGTTTTAGCCTGCGCATTGCTTAAACCTGATTTTTTTGAGTCGATGTTTTGTTCTTTCTGGCAGCTTGTTACCGCAAGCGCGAAGGTGGCTATCAGCATGAGGCCACGGATGATTTTGCTGATTGTTTGTTTCATTTTTTTTATTTAATTGTTTTTGCCTACTCTCGAATGGGATTTTCAGCTCACTCCCTTTTTAGCGGCCGATGCGTCCACCAGTCGCTATTATTATTGTTATTTAGTTTATCATTTAAAGAAGAAATGATGTGCCATCTTAAAAAAACAGCAGCGTGATTTATATAGTGACCATAAACAAAATTTATCCTGAGCCAACGGAGCAATCAAGGCATCGGGACCCTATATGCAAAAGAGATCTTTTCTTCGCCCATAAATAATTCTTTCGTATTACTAATAATCGAACCCTTTGCAATAAAGGATTTCAGCTAAACTTTTATAGTTGTTGTGATTAAATAACCGTAGCTAAACAAAAAAGGGTTGCCGCGAGAAGAGTTTAAATTTGGCAATAATACGACCCATACATTTTAGAGTAGTCTTTACCGTTAGATTATTCATTAGGTGACGACATTACGCCGCAGACAATTTCCAATTTATTTTAGCTGTGTTGAAAGATTTCAAATTTCCTTTTAAGAAAATCTACATTATCCTCCATGTCAATTTTTTCGCTTGATGCGACCTGAATTTTTCCTGAGATTCACGCCGATCTATAGATAGGCACGAAATATATTCACCATATATTAATTCCTAAACTTTAGGCTGGTTGCTTATCTGTAAGACTTTACGCTTTCTTAAATTTTATCGGATATAGTTAATTCATGCGGCTACGAATCCTGTCACTACAAAGAATTTGCCGTTAGTGGGTCAATATCAAACCGTACTTCGTTTATCGTATTTATTGGAAACTTACCCATCCTCGCATGTTCCCGAACCATGCTTTCGCTTTCTGCAATATGAATACAGTAGATCTTATCATCTGTAATAAATGATTGTATCCATTGATAGGATTTTCCCATACTTTCGGCAATGTCACAAAAACTTTGAGAGATGAACTGTAGTTCTTCCGGGGAAAGATTTCCAGCGCCTGGCAGATTTCTTTCTACAACAAATTTTTTCATTCGTATAAAATTTAGGATGAATAACGATAATAAAATTGCAAACAATATTTGTATTTGATTGCAGGGGTATTACCCATTTATGATTGAAGGATTCCCTATTTTATGATTTCAAGTCGCGTAGCTTCAGCCACTGCTTTTATGCGTGAGTTCACTTCCAATTTGAAGAAAATTGAAGAGATATGATGGTCAACGGTCTTAGAAGATATAAACAGCTTGTTTCCAATTTCTTTATTTTGCAATCCTTCCTTTAAAAGCTGCAGTACATCTAATTCCCGGGATGTTAAAAATGCAGGATTTGACAGGGTTGTTCTGTTTATTCCCCGGGGAATGCCTCTCAAACCCGATGCCCTCATTTCCAGTTTAAACTTTTCATACACTGCCGTTGCTTTAAGCGTCTTAACGATAGTGATTGCTTTTCTTTTGTCCTCTGCACTTCCCTCGAACAAGGCAAGCGCCTGCTCGTAAGGGCAGCCTAGATTTTTCCACTCTTCGGCCTCCTTCAAAGGATTTGCAGGTTTAATTTCATTACGACTTCTATATATTTCTTCGAGATTAGGATGGCGTTTTCTTGCTTTGCTCAGCCAAAAATAAAATTTACTTTTTTTAGAAATCTTCCCTACTTCTCTCATCATATTTATCGCCTTGTCAAGATCTTCTGTTTCAACATAAGTTTTTCCGGTGATCCACTCATATTCAAGTAATGCAAATAAAATCGGAACAATTCTTTGCAGTTCCAACGTTTCAAAAGCCATAAATTTGGCCTCAAGCATTAAAGGCAATGCATCATCATCGCCTCTTCTCATTTTAATAATGGATAAAACGGTAAGCGCAGAAATCTTTATAACAGGCAACAGGTTTTCATTTTTAAGCAAATTGGCTGCATTGGTATATGCCTCATCCCAAAAGCCGGTTTCAAGCTGTAGTCTTGCTTTCCAGC
Source organism: Ginsengibacter sp. (assembly GCF_057362405.1). Classification (NCBI taxonomy): domain Bacteria; kingdom Pseudomonadati; phylum Bacteroidota; class Chitinophagia; order Chitinophagales; family Chitinophagaceae; genus Ginsengibacter; species Ginsengibacter sp. Next base: position 53,633 of record NZ_JBMQQG010000169.1, on the reverse strand, counting down.
TTAACATATAAAGTTTCATTGAATCAAGATCTTGTTTTTCACAATATTTGATTCCTTCGTCGAGTTTTTTTCCGGCCAAACGATAATCTTTTATAATAATCGCGTTACTTCCAAGTTCAATATATGCACGGGCAACATGCTCCTGGTAAGAATTTTTTAAAGCGATTTCCATACTCTGTTGTAATAATGTGATGCCCTTTTGCACGGACGATTCTACCAGCATTAGTACAGATCCCATACTATTCAGTGACTGACAAATGGTTTCGTCATCATGAAGTTCTTTTGCAATTTCAATAGCTTTTTCTCCCCACGATAAACATTCATCACATTTATCCGAAAGCATTTTTAACTGTGCCATATTACTAAAAGCCATTGCTTTTGATATTGAAGAAGGCAGTTCACTCAAAATTTCAACAGCCTGCGTCCCAAAACTTGCTGCTTTTTTGCCGTTTCCTTCAAACCACCATAGTCTCGACAAAAAGCGAAGTGAATTGCCAACTTTTTCTTCATCGTTTTCTTCCTTCCAAATATTTAGCGATTTGGCTGTATAGATAATGGCCTCTTTTATTTGGTTGGTGAGATAACATTCGTAAGCATAAGATTCGTAAAATTGAATCAATATACTTTTATCATTTCCCTGGTAGTATTCTATTGCTGTTAAGTATAATTTGGATGCCTCAATATGTGAGCCTAATGATGCGGATTGCCGGGCAGCTAAAGGCGCATAGTGAACGACTGTTTCATACTCATTGGCATTTTTTGCATGATGAATTATTCTTTCGACCTCCTTGTTCCAACTATTGCTTTCCAGCAGCAAATCCAACATTTTTTTATTAAGGATAATTCTCTTCAGCGGCGATAAAAAAGTCTCTATAGTTCGCCTGAACAATTCATGCTTAAAATAAATTCTACCCTCACTGACAATTAAAATTTCTGATTCGATGCTGTATTCAAGAACGGATGCATATGATGGCTCAAATTTTTCAAGATATCTTATTTCCAAACTTGCAGGAACTACGGATAGTAGCTCCCAAACCTTCCTTGTTTTTTCAGGCTGGCGGTTATAAACGGAGATGATCGAATCCTTTATGTTATCAGGTATACCTGTACTGTAGCTACTCAATATTTCATTAACGTAAAAAGGATTCCCACCCGAAATTGAGTAAACATCCTCCCCTTTGTATCCTCTCTCTCTGGCCATTACTTCTACGGCCTGTTTCGATAGGGGAGTCAGTTGAATCCGTTTGAAGGAATCACGTGGAAGCTGCCCGAGAACATTTCTCAAAGGATGCTGGGAAATTATCTCGTTATCACGGTATGTAAGAATAAACAAGCATCGCAATTGTCTAATACGTCTTGCAAAAAATTTTATGAAATCCAATGTCGCTTCATCAGCCCAATGTATATCTTCAAAAACAATTATTGTTTTTTCGATCTTTAATCTTAGCTCGCGAAAAAATGCGGCAAACAAAGCAGAGCGCTCCTCGATGCTATGATTAGCAGGCCAGAGATTAGGGTTCACCTGCCACATTATATCGTATAGGGGCGCAAGGGGGCGTGGTGTGAATAAAGCGTCACACGCACCGAGATAAATTTTGCAACTATCCTTTTGGTCTTTACAAAAAGCTTTTATCAAGGAAGTCTTACCCAATCCGGCTTCGCCGATAACAAAAATGCAATGCCCTTCGCCCTCTCCAACCTTTTTGAATTCAGTTTGAAGCAGTTCTAAAAATTCGTCTCTTTCTATCAGCTCCATATTGTAAGTTGTAAAATATCGGGTGAGCAATTATTAATCAGTGAGACTCCTAAACGTCAATGTCGCTTTATAGGTTGTCTTAGATTCGGGGATCAGTTCGTTTTTCAAATTTAACCCTTAAATGAGAAAAATATCATTGTTTATCATTATCATTTTCTAAAAATTGCCGGGGGACATAACTAAATACCAGCTTGGGAAATGGTTGTGCCGGAAATTGATATTTTTTTTGGCTAAAAATCAAAAAAGCCCGCAAACATTAATTTTTACGAGCTTTTATTTATGAAAGCAATCAACTTGGTCGGGATGACAAGATTCGAACTTGCGACCCCACGCCCCCCAGACGTGTGCGCTACCGGGCTGCGCTACATCCCGAATAATTGCAAATCTATATGAAAATATAATGCGGAATGATTGATAAATTTGAAGATTGATAAAATCTTAGTTTTTTTTCAATAGGGAAAGGAAGGTATTTATGTGTATCCGAAAAATCCATTCGCCAAACCTGGCGACAGGCTTCTGTAATTACTTGATGAATAATGTTTCGTGTTTCAAAATATAAATTACCGTTAATGTTGAATCATTCTGCAAAAAGTGCTGCGATGTCTTTTAAATTTAGGATAGTTTAGAAATTTGTTTTACGGTATCATTTTTGTCTCTAACGTGTAATCCTTAAAAATCAAGTTGTATCAATATGAAAATCCTCCTTTCTTCATTGACGATGTTTGTGTTTATATCAAATATAAATGCTCAAAATTTACACCTCAATCTTTTTGCCGGTACCTCTAATTATTCCGGCGATCTGCAGGATAAAGGGTTTACCTTTTCGCAGTCTCATTTTGCAGGGGGTTTTGGCGTATCGTATGATATCACAGAACATTTTTCCGCCCAAACGTCGTTAACGTTGGGAACAATTTCGGCCAACGATAAATATGGAAGAAACAAAGCCCGTAATTTGAATTTTAGTTCAGCTCTTTCTGAATTTAGTGTGGGCGGACAATATTTCATAACGCCCATTTCCGAGCATGTTCTTACTCCTTATGTTTTTGCAGGCTTAGCCATATATCATTTTAACCCCTACACAACTGATACTGCCGGGGTAAAAACTTACCTAAAGCCTTTGAGCACGGAAGGACAGGGTTTTGTTGCCGGCAGAAAAAATTATAATCTTACTCAATTAGCTATTCCCTTTGGTGCCGGCGTAAAATTTGCTTTAAGCGATAATGTGAACGTCGGGCTTGAAGTTGGGTATCGAAAATTATTTACTGATTATCTTGATGATGTGAGCAGCACTTATGTTGACGAGGCTACGTTATTAGCAAATCGTGGCGGCACTGCTGTAGAATTGGCCTATCGCGGTAATGAACTTAAAAATGGTTCACCGTATCCGGCAGCGGGAACTGTCAGAGGAGGCTCATCGCATAAGGACTGGTATTATTTTACCGGGTTAACAGCTTCGTTTCGTTTGTTTAGTGGAAATGGATTGGGCAGTGGAGTTGGTAAGCATTCAAAGTACGGATGTCCCGTTAACGTGAATTAAAGATCACATATCACTCCCGAATAATATGTCAATATAAACTCAATAACTATTTCGTTTAGGGGTAAACTTTATGGAACTAATTCTGTTTTACCTTTAGGGAATTATGGCTTACAAAAATCTCCGTGAATTTATTGATGTACTTGCGAAGGAAAATGAATTAGTTCGTATAAAATCTTATGTGAATCCTCATCTTGAAATTGCTGAAATAACTGATAGAATAAGTAAGAGTGGTAATGGAGGCAAAGCATTACTGTTTGAAAATACAGGGTACGATTTTCCCGTTTTGATGAATGGCTATGGAAGTGAAAAGCGAATGTGCCTTGCCCTAGGCGTTGAAAATTTAAACGACGTTGCACATGATATTGAAAATTTATTTCGACTTCTTTCAGCGCCCAAAGAAAATATAATTGATAAATTAAAGCTGCTCCCAAAGCTGGGACAGTTTGCAAGCTGGATGCCAAAAGTTGTTAGCGGGAGAGGGGAGTGCCAACAGGTAATTATGAGCGATCCCGATATTACTAAACTTCCTGTTATCACCTGCTGGCCTAAAGACGGCGGACCGTTTGTTACCCTTCCCGTTATTCACACAAAAGATCCCAACAATAATATTAGAAATGTGGGCATGTATCGCATGCAGGTTTTCGGCCCAAAGCTCACCGGCATGCATTGGCATAAGCATAAAGTATCTGCAAAGCATTTCAGTGAATATAAGAAACTAAATAAACGTATGCCCGTAGCCGTTATACTCGGAGGCGATCCCGTGTATGCTTATTCTGCGACAGCGCCGCTTCCGGAAAATGTGGATGAGTATATGCTGGCAGGTTTTTTAAGAAAAAAGAAAGTGGAGTTGGTAAAATGTATCACCCAGCCGGAGATTGAAGTTCCCGCAGATGCTGATTTTGTAATTGAAGGCTATGTGGATCCTAACGATGAATTAATCTGGGAAGGACCATTTGGTGATCATACCGGATATTATTCTCTGCCTGACTGGTATCCAAAATTTCACATTACTGCTATCACACATAAAAAAGATCCGGTGTATCCCGCAACGATAGTTGGGATTCCGCCGCAGGAAGATGCGTGGCTTGGCAAAGCAACCGAGCGTATATTTTTAGCGCCAATGAAGATGACAATGGTTCCGGAAATTGTCGATATGGAAATGCCTGTGGAAGGCGTGTTTCATAACCTCGTAATCGCAGAGATTAAAAAGGAATACGCAGGCCAGGGACAAAAAGTTATGAATGCGATGTGGGGTGCCGGGCAAATGATGTTTAATAAAATTTTAGTGCTGACGGCCTCCCCCACCAGCATAGGGGCTTTTGAAAATTTTAAGCTATTTGAATATCAAAAATTGGCCGTGGATGTATTTAGGAATTTGAACCCTGCAACTGATATTTATTTTTCGCAGGGCCCGATGGATGTGCTGGATCATAGTTGCAGCAAATTGGGTTTTGGTGGTAAGATGTGTATCGATGGAACTTATAAATACCCGGAAGAACTCGATGAAAATTTTTCGTATATGCTTCCACGTTTTAGTTCCGCAAACGCAAAAGAAATAACAAGTTTATTCACTGAGGTAAAGACAATCAATTTTTCATTAGTTGAAAGGGAGATTCCTGTTTTGATAATTTCTATTAAAAAGAATAGAAAAAATAATGTGAAATATTTACATGAATCAATCATGGAGCTGAAATGTATGGAAGGAATAAAGATGATTTTATATGTTGAACATACAGTTGATGCCAATGACCTCACTGTTGCCTTGTGGCGCTTTTGCAATAATCTCGATCCGCGCCGGGATCATTTCATTATAAAAAAAGAATGGGGTAGCACTACTGGTAAATACAACGCCTGTATTGGTTTTGATGGAACAATGAAAACAAAGGAATTTGATGATTTTTATCGTGACTGGCCGAATATCATTATTGCAGATGATGTTACCATAAAATCAGTGGATGAAAAATGGAACTCGCTTGGGCTTGGGGAATTCATATTATCTCCCTCATTAAAATTTAAAGACCAGGTATATGGCAAAGAGGCAGTAGCTTCTGTCTAGCAAAAAAAGGAGCATCACTGCTCCTTTCTTGTTATCTCGTTAATCGGAGACTATTCTATATATCTGTAGCTTCTCCATAGGCCACTGCGGTAGCTTCTTTCACAGCTTCACTAATAGTTGGATGAGGATGAATGGCATTCAGAATTTCATGTGCGGTCGTTTCTAATTTCCTCGCCGTAACTACTTCCGCTATTAATTCAGTAACATTATATCCAATCATGTGGGCGCCTAACAATTCTCCATACTTTGCATCATAAATTATTTTTACGAAACCTTCCGTTGCACCAACAGCTGTTGCTTTTCCGCTGGCAATAAAAGGAAATTTGCCAACTTTCAATTCATAACCTGCATCCTTAGCCGCTTTCTCTGTATAACCAACCGAGGCTATTTCGGGAGTGCAATAGGTGCACCCCGGCACATTGTTATAATCTATCGGCTCAGGCTTTTTGCCCGCGAGATGTTCCGCCGCGTTAATACCTTCTTTAGTTGCTTTATGGGCAAGTGCCTGGTTGGGTGTGCAATCTCCAATGGCATAAACTCCGGGCACATTGGTTTGTTGATTACCATCAACCACAATTCTTCCTTTGTCCGTCTTAATGCCGACTTGCTCCAGCCCAATGTTTTCAATATTTGCTGTAATGCCAACCGCGCTCAATAGCACATCCGCCTCCAGGGTTACTTCGCCGTCCGGTGTTTTTACTTTTGCCTTCACACCATTGCCACTGGTATCAACGCTTGTTACTTCACTATTGGTCATAATAGAAATGCCTTGCTTCTTAAAATTCTTTTCGAGTTCTTTGGAAACATCTTCGTCTTCAACGGGAACTATTCTTGGCAGAAATTCAACGATGGTTACTTTGGTTCCCATACAGTTATAAAAATATGCGAACTCTGTTCCAATAGCGCCGGAGCCAACCACGATGATAGATTTTGGTTGTGTTGGCAAACTCATGGCTAACCGGTATTCAATTACTTTTTTGCCATCTAATTTTAAAGCGGGTAATTCTCTGGCTCTTGCTCCAGTAGCTATGATGATATTTTTGGCTTCCACGGTTTGTTTTTTGCCATCAGCGGAAGTTACTTCAAGCTTTGTGGCAGAAAGTAATTTGCCATTACCCATTATAACATCAATCTTATTTTTTTTCATGAGAAATGTAACGCCTTTATTCATTTTATCGGCAACACCGCGACTACGTTTAATAACGTTTCCGAAGTTTTGCTGAACTTCTTTTACTTCAATCCCATAGTCCGTACTATGTTTAGCGTATTCCATTACCTGGGCACTTTTTAATAATGCTTTTGTGGGGATACAGCCCCAATTGAGGCAAATGCCGCCAAGGGTTTCTTTTTCAATTATTGCAACTTTTTTTCCTAATTGCGAGGCCCTGATTGCTGCAGGATAACCGCCGGGTCCACTTCCTAATACTATTACGTCGTATGCCATGTTTTATGAAGATTTTAATTTTAAAAGCCTTATTTAAAAGCGATGCAAAATTACTTTAGAATGCGCAAAGTGCAAAAAGCTATAACTGATTCGTAAAAGAGATACTTTTTTTAAAGTTTTATATGGTAATATGTTGCAATTGTTAGCCTAAACGTTACAAAACCAATGATAATTTTTATTGTCTTCTCTTTATATTTTTTTCCTCATGAATACTTTTGAGTGAGTGGATACTAAGGTTGAATTCAAAACCAATAAGAACAACCAGCGAATTAAGAAAGATCATTATCATCACTACCATAACACTTCCAATTGATCCGTATAAAATATTATACCTGCCGAAGTTATTTACAAAGGCAGAAAATCCAATTGTAGCGATAATAGTTAAAGTGGTGGCTATAATTGTTCCCGGCGAAACCAGCTTCCATCTTTTTTTCGTTGACGGTGCGTATTTATAAATAAATGCATAAGAATAAAAAATAAGCGCTATAATAAAAATCCATCTTCCAAATAATATAACATGTCGTATATGCCTGTTAGTTATGCCGATAAGATTAAGAATATCACTTTGCACCAGCAACAAAATAAAGCAGATCATTAAAAGACTAAACAATAAGACAGTTAGCTTTATCGCAAGCCATCTTTTTTTTAATCCTTTAACTTTCTTAAAACCAATATAGTCTTTATTAAATGACCGCATTAAACCTATAACTGCATTAGATGCGAAAAATAACGATAAGATAAATGTAAAAGAGATCAATCCAATTTTTGAGCCATCTATGAAACTATCAATAAACTGGAGAATGCCTTTGTTATTAGCCTGGGCAGGTATTATATCAGTTATCAATATATGCAGCTGATGTTTTAATCCTTTTTTTGATACAAATGGCAGACTCGGGATTAGTGTAAATATAAAAAGACAAGTGGGTGGTATCGCCATAATAAAATTATAGGATATGGCGGCAGCTCGTTCTGTAAGATGGGGAACACTAAAATTTTTTCCATAGTATTTCAACACTTCATATAAAGAATTACCCTGGAAACCGGGCGGCACCCATTTCTTACTCTTTCTAATAAGGAAGTTTATCGGATGAAATTGTGTAAATATGCGAACCAGTTTTATCAAAACTTATCTGGAATATTTTTGTTGACCGTAATTTATTCGTTTTAAAATCTAAAGTAGCATTTAAAAATTACTGATTCTCCTGTTTTTCTTTTAATGCACTATCTAACGCGTCCCGGTAGGCTTTAGCATAAATGGAATGTTCCTGGAAAGTGCTCGCAAAATCTGACAGTCCGCCGGAATTTGGACGTGCTACAAAAAACAGATAATCTGTTTCAGGTGCATTTAATACAGCATCAATTGTTTTTATTGAAGGCGTATTGATAGGGCCAGGTGGAAGACCTTTATGGATATAAGTATTGTAGGGTGAAGGATAATTCAGGTATTTAAAATAGATCCTTTTCAATTCAAAATCTTTCATAGCGAATTTTATAGTTGGATCCGCGGCCAGTTTCATTCCTTTTCTAAGCCGGTTGATGTAAACACTGGCTATTTTTCCTTTGTCTTCAATCCGATTGGTCTCTTCTTCAACAATCGATGCTACTATATAAACTTCATTAGGGGTTAGGTGCAGTTGTTCTGCTTTCCTTTTTCGATTCTCATTCCAGAATTTTTGTTCCTCATCATATAATTTTTTTAGGACCTTTTGTATAGATGTATTCCAGTTATATATGTAGGTATTGGGAATTACAATGGTCATCACGGTATTTGTATCCACGTCAAATTGTAACAGAGAATCATTGCTATTCAAAAAATTAATGACGCTTAACGAATCCGTTTCAAAATTATCGGCTATTTTTTTTGCCAGATCTTCTTTGGTCCTGAGTTTTGTAATAACAAGGTTTACGGGGGTCTGCCTTCCATTTCGTAGCATTTTTACCAGACTGACAATGCTCATTCCTCCAGTTATTTTGTATTTACCTGCCTTTACATTTTTATCATAGTTGGAATAGGACGCAACCTTATCGAACCAGAAACCGGTTCCAATAATTTTATCTTTTATAAGACTATCTTTTACCTGGCCGTAAGTCGCACCCGTGTGTATATAGAAAAATTTCCCTTCGGGCGATTTAACAGTTGGTCCGAAAAACTTCCATGCGCCAAAAACCACAACCAGGAATACGGTAAAGAGGGATAGTAAAATAATTTTCCGGGGTTTCATTTTATCTTAAATTCGACAACGGTTTAAAACGATATATATTGTCAATTCTTTATCAAAGTAAATAAAAAACCCCGCCTTTTTAAGACAGGGTTCTTCAATATTTTGATAAATTATTTATTAGGAGTTGTTGCAGGTTGAGACGGCTGCGAACCACTATTAAAAGGAACGGTATTACTTGGTGTTTGCGCAGGATTTGTCGTCGGCGCATTATTGTAATACTTGTCGTTAACACCTCCGCCGGATTTAGGAATGAACATAGCGGAAGTAAGGCACAGTACACCAATTATTGCGGCAAATAGCCACGTTCCTTTTTCAAGAACATCCGTTGTTTGTTTTACACCCATTAATTGGTTCCCAAACCCCCCGAATGAGGAAGAAAGACCACCGCCTTTAGGATTTTGAATTAGAATGATAAGGCCTAAAACTACCGATGCAATAATAATTAGCGCCAAAAAAACTATTAACATATTAACTTGATTTTATACTTTCAATTCTCGCCGCAAAGTAAGCGCTTTTGGAGGGATTAATCAAACTTAATTTGCTAAACATTTCGATTGCTTTATCCTTTTTATCCTGTTTAATCAACACCTCAGCCATTGCTTCTGTAAGTATTTCCGTATTAAAATTCGATTCGTTTGCAGAGGCCTGAATTAGTTTCTCTGTGGCAAGGCTCTGCTCCTCCAATTTCCCCGGGTGAAGTTTTTTCATGCTCTTAAGCCACGCGGTAAAACTTTTCATTTGGCTGCCTAGTTTGTCTTTTGTGAGTAATTCTTCAGTTATTTTAATTCCCTGCGATGCAAAATAATCAACGGTGTGCAGAGGCTCAAATGCAATTGTCTCGTTTTCGTTTACTGGGCCTTCTTTTTCTGGTTCCATGTTTTCATCTCCAGCTGTTTCAATTACAGCATCTTCGTTTACGGGAGTTTCATTCAATACATTTTCGGTCTCTATAAACTCATTCGTATGTAGTGAATTAGTCAATGCCGGTTCTTCTAAAATTTCCTCGTTTTGAGATTCTTGTGGCAGCGCTTTTTCATCAAATGAATCCACGACAGTTCCTGCATTTACTTCATTAATTTCTGCAACATCCACTTCCGTGAATGCAGATTCTTCGCTTATCGCACTCGACTCTTCGATAACATTTTCTATGGAGGAATTTTCTGAAGATGTTTCATTATGGTCTATTGCTGTTACTTCATTTTCTTCTCTGATACCTTCATTGCCAAAAGGTTCCTGTCCAAAAGTTGGAACCGATTCTTCCGTAACATCTTCCATCGAAGAAGTTTCTAACGAAATTTCATTAGGGTCGATTGTTACGATTTGATTTTCGTCCCTTATTCTTTCATCACTATAATTTTCTGCCTCTGATTTTAAAGCCAATTCCTCGGTAGCATTTTCGACAGAAGAGGTTTCTAATGGAATTTCGCCATTGTCACTTTCTGTCACTTCATTTTCATCCTTGTAATTCCCACCGTTAAAAATTTCGTGTTCAGCAATCGGCGCAGATTTATCGAATAGTTGAAATTGTAACCAGTGAGGGTTATTGAATAATAATGCAGTCTTTTTGGCAAACTTTTCAAAAGCAGGATTAGAAGTTTTTTTATAATGATATAATAACAGGAATGACGCCAATGAACTATACGGATATTCAGTCGCGTTTCTTTCAAGCACGCCAGTATCCTTTGATCCCTTTTGGTAAAAATATTCAGAATAAAATATTCTATTGCTCATGAAAATGAATTAGCGATGATTACCAGTTTGAAAATATTTTGTTGAAAATTGCGTCAGTAACGTTCTTTACAATCTGGTCGCCCAATTGAGATTCAGCTTGTGGTAAAGTTAACTGGGCGGAAAAATCGTAATTGCTTGTTACATCTGTTTCCATGTCTTTTGTATGGTCGAGGTTATTTTTGAAAATCAAATGAAAAGTTACATTCAACCGGTTGGTACTGGCACTTTGCCCTGAAATACCCGTTGTGGTTACGCTGTAATCAGACAAATAACCGCTGATGTCGTAATGAGCATCGTCGTTATTGGTTTGTCTAAGTCTTGTTTGCCCGATTATTTTCTGTTTCAATTTTTCTGTGATCGCCGGCGTTAGTTGCGGGTTTACATACCGGGCTTTATTTTCAAAATAATTTACGCGAAATGTTTTAACCTCCGGAGGAATGGGAGAAACATCCTTGGTAGAATATCTACAGGTTGCAAACGATAAGGTAAAGAAAAGGAAACCCAGCAAGGGTATCAGTTTTATGTTTATATCAACTTTCATTTATTTCTATTGCGCCGAATATTACCAACGATTCACCAGGCATTAGAACTTCGGCTACTCGTTAATGTTATATTCTTTCAGCTTCCTGTAAAGTGTACGTTCGCTTATGCCAAGGTCACTTGATGCATCTCTTCTTTTACCTCGATGCTTTTTTAATGCTTTTATAATTAATTCTTTTTCCGCATCCATGATGCTGAGTGATTCTTCAACTTCATGATGTTCATCAATAGAGTTGGAATTATTACTGCCGTTGAGCACTACTGGATGACCGCTTTTTATAACAGGATTTAACTGATCACTGTGATAATCCTCCAATAATTTATCGTTATTAAAATTATGCGCACCGTTCATAGCAGCCGGATTTTGCAATACGTCAAAAAACATTCTTTTTAATTCCGTCACATCTTTCTTTACATCAAAAAACAACTTATATAATATTTCTCTTTCGTTGTTAAATTCTTTTTGATTAGCGCCGGTATTTCCTGATGCCAGCACCGGTAACCTGTTAAAATTTGTTTCCGGCAAGAATCTTCGCAACTCTTCCCCCGTAATATTTTTATCTTTTGCAAGTACCGAAATCTGCTCTGCAGTATTCTTTAATTGCCGCACATTGCCAGGCCATGGGAAATTCATCAATACATTTTTTGCATCCTCATCCAATTGTACCGGTGGCGATTTATAACGTTCCGCAAAATCAACAGCAAACTTTCTGAACAATAAATAAATATCTTCTTTACGGTCGCGTAATGCTGGAACTCTTATGGGGACAGTGTTTAAGCGATAATACAAATCTTCCCGAAACCTGCCCGTGTGGGTATATTCCAACAAATCTTTGTTGGTTGCCGCAATTACTCTTACATCAGTTTTTTGCACCTTCGAAGAACCCACACGAATGTATTCTCCCGCTTCGAGTACGCGTAATAGTCTGGCCTGCGTTCCCAATGGCATTTCACCAATTTCATCCAAAAATATCGTGCCGCCGTTTACTGTTTCAAAGTACCCTTTACGGCTATCTACCGCGCCGGTAAATGATCCTTTCTCATGACCGAAAAGCTCGGAATCGATGGTTCCTTCGGGAATGGCACCGCAGTTAACCGCTATAAACGGATTATGCTTTCGTGCAGAAAGCGAATGAATGATATGGGAAAAAACTTCTTTACCCACGCCGCTTTCACCATTTATCAATACACTTAAATCCGTATTGGCCACCTGTATGGCAACATCCAATGCATACACTAAGGCTGGTGAATTGCCAATTATTCCAAACCTGTTTTTTATTGCTTGCTGATCCATTTGAACTTAATCTATTAGTTATTTTTTAATCTTCCTATCAACGTTCCTGCCGTACAACTTTCAATAATTACATCTGCATATTCGCCTTTTTGTAAGATTTCATTTTTAGGAAATACTACTACTTTATTATTATCACTTCTTCCTGCCCAATGCTCCTCACTTTTTTTAGAGTTGCTTTCTATTAAAACCTTGACTGTTTTACCAACTTCCTTTTGCATGCTTTTTAAAGATTGTATTCTATGCAATGCAACTACCTCCTGCAATCTTTTCTTTTTAGTTTCTTCCGGTACATCATCTGCAAAGCGTCGAGCGGCGAGGGTTCCGGGGCGTTCGGAATAGAAAAACATATAAGCCAGGTCATATTCACAATATTCCATCAGGCTTAATGTTTCTTTATGGTCTTCTTCTGTTTCAGTACAAAAACCTGTAATAACATCTGTGGAAATTCCGCAGCCAGGAAGTATTTCCCTTATGCGGTTTATTTTAGCCAGATACCATTCCCGTGTATAAGTGCGGTTCATCATTTGTAAAATCCTGCTGCTGCCACTTTGTACAGGAAGATGAATATACTTGCAAATGTTATCATATTTTGCCATCGTAAATAACACCTCGTCGGTAATATCTTTTGGATGTGAAGTTGAAAATCTCACCCGAAGTAATGGGGATATTTGTGCAACTTTTTCAAGAAGGTTTGCAAACGAAACCATTTCATCTTCTTCTGAATTTCGCCAATTATAACTGTCAACATTTTGCCCCAACAAAGTAACCTCACGGTAACCTTCTTCAAATAAATCCACACATTCTTTAATGATCGATTGAGGATCGCGGCTTCTCTCACGGCCACGCGTAAACGGTACTACACAAAAGGAACACATGTTATTACATCCACGCATAATACTAACGAATGCTGTTACTCCGTTGCTGTTTAATCGTATTGGTGAAATGTCACCATAAGTTTCATCGCGGCTCAATAAAACATTCACTCCTTTTTGTCCGCTTTCCGCTTCTTCTATTAATCCAGGTAAACTTCTGTAAGCATCCGGGCCAACAACTATATCTACTAATTTCTCTTCTTCAATGAACTTTGATTTAAGCCGTTCTGCCATACAACCCAACACTCCGATCAAAAGTCCGGGATTATACTTCTTTACTTTCCTGAATTCGGTAAGTCGTTTTCTTACGGTCAGTTCGGCTTTTTCACGAATAGAACAGGTATTTAAAAAAATCATGTCGGCTTCCTCGAAATGCCTGGTTGCACCAAACCCGTTTTCATGCAGAATGGAAGCCACCACTTCACTGTCAGCAAAGTTCATCTGGCATCCATAGCTTTCTATATAGAATTTTTTTCCGGGTGTATGATTCATGGATTGAGCAGGCGCAAAAGCCTCTCCCTGCCTCGTTTCGTCGTGTTTCTTATTTAGTAATACATCCAGCATTTGTCAGGTTTTAAACCGGATTGCAAATATAAATAAATAAAACATGGCGACAAGATGGCAGAAAGTTAATAATCCGAAGCGAGTGGTTTGCGGAAGTAGCAAATCATCAACTCAGGACTCTACTTTCACGCTTGCAAAAATTTCTTAGAGTGAAATTTTTTCATCGATCGCTGTTAAGTAAAGGAGATCGTTAGGAAATGTGATGATAAGTAAACAAAATGTTGGATGGAAAATGGATACGTTAACAACTATTGTAAGCTTTGCCTTTTAGTGTATTTATAATGCAGTTCCTAACAAAATTACGTCTACGCCTTACTTCCATTAAAAAAAATGATTTCGTAAAAATACAACAGGATGAATAAAAAGAAAACGATCTTTAACACCAAACAACTATCTCAACATTACTTATTACTCAGGAAAGGAACTCTCTTAGCAAGCCAGCTTTTTTTAACGGGGATAATCCAGCTTTTTAATAATTCTTTTTTGGTAAGAATGGTATTATTAAAATATAATGTATTTGCGGTGATAACTCCTTCCTCTAAAAGATGATTTACCTGCGACAATGGAATCATCTGGATTTTTTCATTTACGACAAAAGCCAACATTTGCCTGTCGAACATATCAACCTGGAAGTCTTTTTCGATATTTTTTACTAACCTGACTGATGAATCTGTACTACATCCGCTTACTCCCGATGCCGTTTCATCTGCCATGAAAATTACAAACTGGCCAAAAAGCAAATTGCCATATCCTTTTACGGGAGTTCCGTGACTTTTCCAATTGGCGGCGAAGTCTTTTAATTGCTCTTCGATCCTAACTGCTTCAGGAAATGTGAATACACGGCTGCTTTGATAAATCCACACATGAGAGTTATCATTAAAATCTTTGGGTATTAAATCCTGGAACTGAATTTTCATCATGTAAATTTAAACATGATTTTCATCATCTAGAAGAAACGCAATTAATTTTTGTTTTTTTTAATTAGCCCTACCTAGTCTCCTTAAATACGCTACGTGGGAACCTATAGCCTGGCTCATTTTCGGAAATTCTATATAAGTAATTCCATAATCGTTGCAGGTGCGCTTGATTATTTTGCTGATGGCGGGGTAATGGATATGTGATATTTTAGGAAATAAATGATGTTCAATCTGGAAATTCAACCCGCCAACTAACCAGGAGATTAATTTATTCCCGGTAGAAAAATTAGCAGTTGTTGCCACCTGGTGAATGGCCCATTCGTTTTCAATTTTACCGGATAATTCGTCTGGCATGGGGAAATCGGTATGTTCAACTGTGTGTGCCAATTGGAAAACAATACTTATTACAAATCCGGTAACCATAGTGATAACCAAGAATCCAACTATCCAGGTTGTAAAACCCAACAACCAAATCGGTAAAGCAACAAACATGAAAGCATAAAGCACTTTCGCCGTCCAAAAAGAAATGTGTTCTCTTATAGTCATTTTTCTTAATGCTACCGGCCCAATTTTTCCTGAAAAATACTTTTTGTAATCTGACATAAATACCCAAACCAAATGAAGTAAGGTATATAAAAACCAAAAATAATAATGCTGGAATTTATGTAGTTTCATCTTCTTTTGTGTAACGGCAAACCTAAGCCATGGGCGAGCTTCAATGTCATCGTCGATACCATCAATATTGGTATAGGTATGATGAATAATATTATGTTTCATGTTCCACATAATAGCGCTTGCTCCCAAAAAGTTCAAAGAGAATCCTGCCATTTTATTAATCGCTTTATACTTACTGAAACTTCCGTGCGCACCATCGTGCATCACATTAAAGCCTATCGCAGCAGTAAGGCCCCCGAATAAAACACATTCAGGAATCGCCACCCAAACGATCGGTGTAAAGAAAACAAGATGAACATACATTAACACATACCCCAGGCAGAAAAGAACCGCTTTTAAAAGCAGCATATTGTTTCCTGTCATAGGTTTTTTGCGATCGATAAAATATTGGTTCACGCGATTTTTCAATTCAATATGAAATTCGCCTTTTCCCTGTATGAATTTTGGATGTGCCATTTTTGAAATTTATTAGGTTGTAGTATTTCGTTTGTTAACGCTGGTTTTCTTTTTTAAGTACTTTTTTGAATCAATGCATCAAAAGTTTTAACTCCAATCATCTTTTTCGATATAAAACCTTCTGCATATTTAACGCCAATCATTTTGCCATACATTTTGGCGCGGTTAATTACACTCTCTAAAAATTCAGGAGAAGAGATATACGTTTGTGGTGCTTTATCGTTTGAATTTGGATTATAAAACTGAGTAGAAAAGGCTTCTATTGCTTCAATTTTTTTATCAAAAACATTTGATACATCTATTACAAAGTCAGGTTTAAAATACAAATCCTGGATGTAATTAAAAACATATTTTGGCCTCCATGCTTCCTGTTTCTTTCCTGTTTCATCCGTTGTCTCAATCTTCATTAACCCCGATAAAAAAGCCGCATCCATCGCCAGTTGTGCAGAACGTCCATGATCAGGATGCCTGTCGTCCGGTGCGTTGCAAAGTATAATTTCCGGCCTGTATTTTCTAAGAACTGTAATTATTTTACGCTGGTTCATCTCATCATTCCTGAAAAAACCATCTGCCATCTCAAGATTTTCTCTCACATCCAGGCCTAAAATAATTGCCGACTTTTCGGCTTCCTCTTTCCTCGTTTCGGGAGTTCCCCTCGTTCCCAATTCTCCCTGGGTTAAATCAGCAACCCCAACTTTTTTTCCATTATTTTTTTCAATAAGAAGAGTTCCGGCGCAGCTTAATTCTATGTCATCGGGATGAACACCGAATGCTAAAAGATCTAATTTCATTCTAAAAAAATAACTAATCTAAAGTGGGGAACGAAGTAAAAGGTAATTTAGGCCGCAAAGATAGGTTAAAAAATGCAGGTTTTCGCAATATTCAATTGATAAAGTTTACAATATAGCGAGATTAACAAAATCAATGTGGCTAAAAATTCTAACCTGAATATCCATACATTCTTTGCACCTCCTTCACGATGGACTCCATTTCAGCATCCTGGCCCTTTGCATCGTAAGGTTGTCGGAGATCGCTGCCAAAGAAGAAGGCAACAGTTTGCCAGAAGCGGGCGGTAAACCCGCCTTTTAATTCTTTCAGAATATCATAACAATTGGTTCCTTTGGTTTCGCGGTTTATAAGTTTCATTAATACTTTTCCCTGGTAAACCGACAAATTAGTAAGTGGCTCGGTAAATTCTTTTTTTAACTCCTTTTCCCGGCTGTTAATATACCTGTTTATAAACTGTTTGTCCGTACTTCCGGCAATGTGTTTTTCTATATCATTAAATACAAAGCCGGCCTTTCTTGCGTAAGGATAGGTAACGTAAACTGCATTTCTAAGCCGTGTCCATCTCTGTCTTGCAGTCAGCGTACCTTTCCATACATACACGCCTGCTAATATTTTAGCTTCTATGGTGTCTCCTTCGTATACAACCGCCGTGGTTACAATGGTATCGTGTTGCCCATATCTTGATTGCGCTTTAATATTATTAAAACCACTTAATATTAAAATAATAAGGAAGGAAATGAAATGAGCGGTATAGTTACGGACGATACGCATTGCGTATGTAAATTTATATTTTTATTGGGTTTGTGCAAATAGCGTTTGTTGAATAATTGATAAAACAATTAAGCGTTGGCAATTAAAAACATATACGCCAAACCTGCAAGCACCAATAATACTGACAATGCGGTTATATAATTAGCTGCTTTTGTTCTGCGGCAGATGGAGACAACAAATCCGCAGGCCATAATTAATAAGCCTGCCCATACAAGATTTATATATGGAAAAACGTATGCTTTAAGTGTGATAAAATCTGTAAGAACTTCGGATTCTTTAACGCCAATCTTAAATTTTTTGTCGGCAGTAAGGCCGGCAAGGTTCAAATAAAGGTTCTGCCTCGCAAGCGTATCATCAATAAAATTAATTTGTTGATTGGTGATAGTGAGAGCAGGGTAAGCTTTAATTTTTGAGCCATCGTTGGCATACACGGTAATGTCACCAACCAATGCCGTATCATTCGGGGAGAAATGAAATCTCCCGCTATCCGGATTTTTAAGAACATTATTTAATACCAAATACCCTTTGGAATAAAATGCTGTATCATTAATGCCCATGTCATGAATCTTAAATTGAGCAGTATCAGCAGAATTATTTTTAACAGATGTTGTGGAGATGTACGTGAAGATATCGTGTGTGAAATAATGTCTCGTTCCCGGGTTAGAACTAAGGTTATTATCCCTCATTTGATAGACATCTTCGGTAAGCGTAAAATCTTCCTTTGCTTTATTAGTTACACTGTCCGTCTTCTTAAAATGAATATTGTAGAAAACACGGGTTTTCTCCAGCCCGTTTGAGTCGCCTACATAGGTAACCATATAAGGCCCCATAGGTGTAGGAACACCCTTCACAAGCGTGAGATTTTCCATTGGATCATTCGGCTCTCTTCCGGTAGGATCCTTGTCAAAAGGAAGAAACAGTCCTGTTTTGCTATTATCGCTAATAACTTGTTTGTTACCGGAAGAAATAAGCATTCCCGCTATCATTAAAGCAAATCCAAGGTGAGCTATTGCAGCACCACCTGCTTTTAAATTCCCCCTTAAAACTGTTTTTAAATAGGCTCCATTTGCAATTACAGAAAATATACAGGCAAATAAGGCTAAATAAATGGCAATCAGGAAACCAGGACCTTTTTTTGTAAATTCTATCGGGTAAAAAAAGGCCATTAACACAGAAATTAATGTGGCAGCTACAAGGGGTAATGCCATTTTCTTTATAAGGTATTTTCTATCTGTATTCTTATATTTCAGGTACTGCGATAAAGCGGTAAGTAAACCTATTATAAATGCCACCAAGACCAATACTTTATTGTAGGTAAATTCCCTGTCTTGCGGATCGGCATATTTTGTTCCGAAAACTTTGTTATAAACAGGTAACGAGGTTATGGCAATTATAAATAACGCTGCAAGGAAAAAAATGAGTGAACCGATAAACATCCAGAATTCTCTTGATGAAATATTTTCTTCTTTTTGTATAGAAGGAATTTTTTTATATCGAACTGCAAAAAGCACCAGCATGGGCAGGGATATGGCAATTACATAAATGCCAATTAACACGTTCATTGCAAACCCGGCTTCGGTGAAAGAATGTACGGAAGTATCACCCAGGATACCGGTACGGGTTAAAAAAGTTGAATACAAAACAAAAAAGTAACCGAGAATAATAAAGAAATAAGAAGCTCTTAATGCGTTACCCGTTGAATTATAAACTGCCATGCAATGCAGCCCGGAAATTAAAATCATCCACGGCACTAAAGCAGCATTTTCCACCGGATCCCAAGCCCAATAACCGCCAAAAGATAAAGATTCATAGGCCCATTTTCCACCCATCATAATACCAACTCCAAGCACACAACAGCTAAACAATGTCCAGGGAAGTGCAGGCTTTACCCAACTGGTGAGATCTTTTGAGCTTAGAGAGGAATAAGCAAAACCTAACGGAACAATCGTACTTGCAAATCCTAAAAACAGGATGGGTGGGTGAATAACCATCCAGTAATTTCTTAATAAGACATTTAAGCCTATACCGTCTTTTATAAATGATAAATAATTCGACTGGCTAAATATGGGGCCATTGATTTCGTTTCGTGTTAATACAAAGGGACTGCTCCCAATGCGGGTATCTCCAATATAAATACCTACAATCATTATTAGCAAAACAAATTGTGCCAACGTCAGGATTGATAGAATAGGAGCTTCTCTTTTTTTACTCGTGAAGATCAGAATACTTCCCAAAACACAATGCCACAGAGACCACAAGATAAAACTGCCCTCCTGGCCTTCCCAAATACACGCCAACAAATATCTCGGCTCCAGCTCTTTGGAAGCATGCTTATATGCATAGAGATATTCAAAATAATGATGAGAACATAAATAATAAATGGTAATAAATACCGTAACCAAAGATGCAAACTGTATAAAAAAAGCGCCGCGGGCAAAAAGTATCCAAGGACGTTTTTCAAATTCGTTTTTAGTTGCCGAAGCGTAGAAATAAGCTATTGATGAAACCAGGGAAGCTACAAAGGCAAGCAATACAAAAAAATGTCCAACCTGGCCTGGCAATAAGTGTTCACCTTCAAACTTCATGGTGCGGTTTAGTATTGTGAGACAGTTTTTTCCAGTTGTTTTTTATCATCCTTATATTTTGAAGGGCATTTTAATAAAATGTTATCACATTCAAAGACATTTCCTTCCATTTTTCCTTTCAAAACAACACGGTCACTTTGTTCCAGTTCAGCAGGTTTTGTGTTATGATAAATTACCTGGGTGCTTCCTCCAAGACTGTCCGTAGCATAAAATGAAAGATAATTGGGATCCTTTATCGCATCATATTGTATAGGCTTCGACTTATCGAGTCGTGCAATCAGGTGAACATATTTTCCGGGTTTTGCTTTTGCGGAACTTATCGTGTCATAAGTTGAAAAGTCAACCGAATACATCAGCAAAACTCCTATTGCTGCTGCTATGGCTACCAAAATAATGATGCTGGAAGTTTTCATAAATTTTTATAAGCTGCAAATCTAATTTAAAATGGCAACAATATTTTTATAAAATTGATGAGGTTAATCATAATACTAAGTGATGCTAATCAGCCGTTAAATTGTGAAACTGAATTCTGATTCAAAGCCATTATCATTGGTGATTATATTATCTTTGCACCCTTAAAAAAATTTACCCGCTTCTATGACCGATTTATCAAAGTTTGATCCCAATTGCGTAGGCAATCCCAACAATAATATTTTTGGCCTTCCTTTTACTGAAGAAGATGCTGCGGTGGTACTGCTTCCGGTTCCATGGGAAGTGACCGTAAGTTATACGGCGGGCACTGCAAGAGCGGCCGAACACATCGCCAAAGCGAGCCTGCAAGTGGATCTGATTGATACTGATGTGCAGGATGGTTGGAAGGAAGGATTTTACATGCGTGATGTAGACAAGAAAGTTTTAATGAAGAGCGATTACCTGCGTAAAGAAGCCGAGCTTTTCATCAATTACATTTGCCAGGGAGATGAGGTGATAGATAGTAAGTTTATGTGTAAGATTTTAAAAGAAGTAAATGAAGGAAGCGAATTTTTAAATAGCTGGGTTTATGAGCAGACCAAGGAACTGCTTGATAGCGGAAAATTGGTAGGAGTTGTTGGTGGCGATCATAGTACTCCTTTAGGTTTTTTTAAAGCAGTTGCAGAAAAATATGGTGATTTTGGAATTCTGCAAATCGATGCGCATTGCGACCTTCGTAAGGCTTACGAAAATTTTAAATATTCTCATGCCTCTATCATGTATAACGCGTTGGAAGAAATTCCGGAATTAACCAAACTAGTGCAGGTAGGGATCAGGGATTATTCGCCCCTGGAATATGAATATATAAAAAACAGCAACGGCAGGGTAGTTACTTTTTTTGATAAATATATTAAAGAACAAATTTTTGAAGGCGCATCGTGGAAACAAGTAGTTGATGATATTGTAAGCAAGCTGCCGCAACAAGTGTATATTAGTTTTGATATTGATGGCCTTGATCCTAAATTATGTCCCCACACCGGAACTCCCGTCCAGGGCGGATTTGAGACGGAACAGATTTTTTATCTTTTCAGGAAAGTTGCAGAAAGCGGCCGGAAATTTATAGGATTTGATTTAAATGAAGTCGGTATCAGCCCTAATGAATGGGATGAAAATGTAGGCGCAAGGGTTTTATTTAAATTGTGTAATTTAATGGTAGCTGCAAAAATTAATAGCCATGCCACAGTTTGAAATTACTCTTAAAAACTCCAAAGTAAAGTCGTATCATTTTATTGCTTTGCTCATCGTTTTTTTTAACATCGCCATCTATATCTACCTGCTTTTCTTTGATAAATATTTTTATGACGCCGCCGCATCATTTTTTCTTATTGCAATGTATTGTCTCTATAGATTTTATATTGCTAAAAAAAATAAATCCGGGTTTTTTATGGATGAGGTTGCGTTCTTCATTCTTGCCGGATGCTGGGTTGCGCTACAACATTATCCGATTGGGGGTTGTTGCTTGCTGATGGGCATTTTATATCACTATTCCCTTCAAAAATTGCAGTTTGTTTTTAATAATGTTTTTATAAAAAAAACAAACTTTCCTCCTGTTGAATATCAATGGAACCAGGTGAGCAATGTAATGTTACGCGATAGCATTCTCACATTAGATTTCAATAACAACAAACTTATTCAATTAGAAGTTGATGATGAAACCAACATCAGCGAAGTTGAATTCAACGAATTTGCACAACAGCAAATAATAAAATATTCAAATTCTGAAGAGAATCTTTACTTAAATTAATCCTGTTTGAAACATAGCCCTTACATATTGTTTTCTGATGGCAAGGGAAATATTTTTGAGGACACCTCTTTATATGCCTGTGGCAGAAGTGGGTGGGATGCAATACCTGTGGAAAAAGAGGAGTGGATTGAGTTACCCAGTGGCGGACAATTATATGAATTGCCCGGAAGACGCGGCATAGGGATTGACGTAAAAACCGGCGAAATGCGCCTCTGCCAAAGAGGATGGGCCGTTGCGGCTTTTATTCCGCCTGCATATACAGGCACATATTTGGCAGCTTATGAAACGCTACCTAATGCCGAAACACTTCCTTTGTTTTGTTATACTGCCGCCGGTTGGGAAAGCGAAAAATTTTATGTTCCTGCGGTACGCATTGAGAATGATATCAGGCAGGAGAGTGCAGGCTTTGATCAGGGAAAAATTGAAGCGGGCGTAAAGGAATATTTATCGGCGTATAAGCATAACCGTTTGGTTCAGCATTTGGCTAACAATTGTTGCCTTACCTACCATTGCCCCGCTGCCCGAAATTATTTTATGGGAAGATGGGAATGTCCTGTTCCCACTTCGCCTGCATGCAATGCAAATTGTATTGGATGTATTTCTTTTCAGCCACAGGAAGAAACAATTGTTTCTACACAGGACAGGCTCACTTTTAAACCAACCGCGGAGGAAATAATTGAATACACGGTTCCTCATTTGGAAACTGCTCCTTTTCCTATTGTAAGTTTCGGCCAGGGTTGTGAAGGTGAACCTCTTTTAATGTGGCAAACCATAAAGGAAGCCATTGCCGAAATTAGAAGACATACGCAGAAAGGAAGTATAAATATCAACACTAATGGTAGTGACCCAAAGGCAGTACAAGCCCTTTGTGAAGCAGGTTTGAACAGCATTCGAGTAAGCACCAATTCTGCAAGGGAAAAAATATATACGCCTTACTACCGTCCCAATAACTATGAATTTAACGATATCGTTGAAAGCCTTAAAGTAGTAACTAACTATAACGGATGGACGAGCATTAACTACTTCGTGTTTCCCGGCATGACCGATAGTGTTGAAGAATATGAGGCTTTAAGAAAACTTATTAAATCAACCGGATTAAAAATGATTCAATGGCGCAATTTCAATATTGATCCTGACTGGTATTTAGGAAAAATAGGAGTGACAGATACCGGTGAATGTATCGGCATTCGTCAAATGATGGAGTTAATAAGAGAAGAATTTCCTGATTTAAAATTTGGCTATTTTAATCCGTCTATGGAAAGAATAAAAGGCAATTTTGAAATGGATTATGCAAAGTAAAGGTGCTTAGAAATCTAATATAACTACTTGCTATTTAATTTGGAACTTATTTCGTTTTTTATTCGTGGATAAATTTTGGCGTATATGTTTTCCATAATGAAATTTAATTTACTTTCAAACAGATCGGATGTTGAATCTGATGACGCGATTGACGCTTTGTTGCTTTCATTCACATCATAGCCAACATCTTCTTTTACTAATAAATATTTTGCCTTAAAACTTTGCAGGCTTAAATTTTTCGATGTTATCCTTTCCTGGATATTAAAACCAAGAGTCGCATTTGCTTGAATTGTAGATTGATCAACGGTTATAGCTGGCACTATAGACGAAACATTCGAAGGGTAGGCAAACATTTGCTTGTCAGCGAATGTCCCCGGCGGATAAGGTTCATTTTCTGTTTGGCCGCCAAAGGAAGGTGCTATATAGATGGTCTTGTTATCCGTATCACTGTATGATGACTGAGGTCGGGATAAAGTTGTCGTGGTAAGTTTCGGGGCAGAAATATCCAGGCCTGTAAATTTTAAGTAAATAATCCAGTCGGGTGTCAGCCCATATTTCTGAATCTCCTTTTCGGTGTAAAATGAAATAGGTATTGGACTGTGTAGAAAGTCGTTATCAAGATTAAACGTCAACTGATCTTCAAAGAGCTCATTGCATATCTTGTTTCCTGATTCGCTCCAATAAGAATTTGAAAAATAACTGCTGTCAGGAATGAACTTAATAACAGCATTAATTGTCGTTTTTCGATTAGTGGCTACGTTGCCAGCGATTTTTGTAGATCTGCAGGAATTTAAAAGAGCAAGAAAAATCAGGGCTTGTATAATTTTTTTCACTGAAATTAATTTTATCACTCTAAAAAGTTACAAACAAATAGATGATGTTTATAACCCTGGTGTTAAATTAACTATAATTTATGGGAGACTAATTTGGATAGGTCTACTTCTCCTTGTTTAAATAATAGACCGACAGTTCCCCTGCGTCCTCTTTCGCGGCGTACGTATAATTTTTGTCTAACAGAAAATTATTTTTCAATAAAACGTTTGTGGATCGTAGATTATTTATATGGGTAAAAGCAGTTATTACTTTTAGATTCATTTTATTAAAGCCATAATCTGTAACTGTTGAAATTGCTTCCTGCATTAGTCCTTTTCCCTGGAAATCGGGATGAAGTTCATATCCAATTTCGGCCACATTATTTTCAATTGAAATATTCCACAGGCAAATAGTTCCTATTAAAGTATCCTCGTCTTTTAAAGTAATCGCCCAATAAACCGATTGATTACTTTTTACGGCACTCTGTATTTTTTCTATGAAATTTGTCGCGTCATTTATATTAGCTGATTTTGGCCGGTCAAGAAATTTATTTACTCGTTCGTCGGACCGCAATATCATAATTTCTTCAGCATCTTTTTTTGTGAGCTCCCTTAATTGCAGCCGATCTGTTCTTAACCGGGGAAATGGCGTGAATTTTAAATACAGCATAGATTTCGTTATTGATTTGTAATTTATAATTTTATAAGACAAAAATTTATAACATGAAAAAATTAATCTTAATTGCCCTGGTGCTGTTAGTTTATAATAACTCGGCATCATGCCAAAACGTTCCTTACAATGTGGTTTTCGACATAACCAATAACGAACCGGCCATTCAACAGAGGATGATCGTTTTAATAAAAGAGATTATCAATGCCAGTCCTGATGCCAAAGTAGAAGTTGTATTCTACGGAAATTCGATTGCTGTTATCGACAAAAACAAATCTGCGGTTGCTGACGACATTTCAAAACTTTCCGAAAACAAACAAGTGCAATTCAGGGCTTGTGCTATTGCTATGAAAAAACATGACATTGATGAAAGTGGGTTGGTGAGCGGCGTTGAATCCGTTCCCGACGGTATTTATGAGATTGTAAAAAAGCAAGCCGCCGGATATGGCTATATAAAGATTGTTCAATAACGTTGCCAATCGATCATAACGTTAAGTTGTTCAAAATTTGGCGAGTCGGACTTATTTTCTCTCATATTTCCAGTTCCTCGATTTTCCTTCCTTGAGCCACTCAACGGTGGTTGCAACCCTTTTGTTTTTAGTCTCCTCGGTTTTGGCTTCGTTTATCCACTCAACATATTCCCTTTTATGAGAGGGACTAAAATTATTGAAGGCAACGTTGGCCTTTTTATTTTTGAGTAATGCATTTTGTAATATCTCCGGAATTTCAATTTCCTTGCTATAATCTCTTTTTTTTCTTTCCGGCAATTTTACATCGTCATCATTTAATTTCATAGCCTCTTTTATCCATCCTATAATTTTTTTATCAGAAGGCAGATCTTTGAGACTCCTGATCTTACCCATGTGCCCCATGGCATATTCATTTTGGCTTATCATTTCCTTTGCATCTTTCATTAGCGCAGTTTTCCAAAAGCCAAACGCACAATGTTGTTTAAATGCTGCCATACTGCACATCATTCCCTTGTAATCAAAATGTGGGAATCCCCATTTAATAGTTTCCTCAACATTCGGACAAGCACTGTGAACAAGGCTTCTTAAGTGCATTAAAATTGGTTTGGCAAATTCGGCTGATTTTGATATGTAATCATCAATCCTTTTATCTTTTTGTATCATACCGTTATCCTTTAAAAAATTAAATACAAATTAATTATTTCTTTATTCAAAAAAGAATGAATGTTGAAAAGGATTTGAAGAAGACCGCGTTTTACCTGGAGACGTATGATTCCATAAAGTGAAAATATTGCCCGTATTTTTTCCGGAAAATTTTATGCCGGTTCTTAATACGCGGAGATTTAAATTTGCATGAATCAAATGGCAATAATCAAACTGCCTACGGCACTAAGAGCATTACGGTACTACAATTTCCGCTTATACTTTATTGGACAGGCCGTATCCCTTATTGGTACATGGATGCAACGAATTGCCGTTAGCTGGTTGGTATACAATCTTACGCATTCGGCATTTATGTTGGGGTTAGTTGCGTTTGCCGGGCAAATACCAGTTCTGCTTCTTTCTCCTTACGCGGGCGCTTATGTTGACCGCCATAGTCGCTATAAAACGTTACTCTTTACCCAGGTTGCTTCAATGATACAGGCCGGGCTTCTCGCAATTGTGGTTTGGCGGGGAAACTACGATGTAACTATTATTATTTTACTGAGCATTTTATTAGGATGCATCAATGCTTTTGATACCCCGTCGCGCCAGTCATTTATGATTGTGCTGGTGGAAAATAAAGAAGATCTTCCAAACGGCATTGCGCTCAATTCTTCCATGGTAACGCTGGCCCGCTTGCTGGGTCCTGCAGTCGCAGGAATATTATTGAGCAGCTATGGTGAAGATGTTTGTTTTCTCATTAACTTCTTAAGTTTCCTGGCGGTAATTATTTCATTGCTGTTTATGAAAATAAATATTCCGGTCAGACCCAAAAATACAGAGCCAATTTGGGTGGGCTTGCGGGAAGGATATAGGTACATCAAGGGCAATGTTGGCCTCCGCTCTGTAGTGTTATTAACTGCGGCTATGAGCCTGTTGGTAATGCCTTATACAACGTTGCTTCCTATTTATGCTGCATCGGTTTTTAAAGGGAATGTTACCACGTTTAGCTGGCTGAATAGTATTTCAGGATTAGGAGCATTATTGGGTGCGGTGTATATGGCTACCCGAAAACCGGGAAGCAAATACATGAGGATAATTGCCTATGCGGCTTTAATCTTTAGTGTGGGCCTTATTTTATTTTCCTACACCAAAAATCTTACGCTGGCATTAATATTTTTGATGGTGGCTGAAGGTGGACTGCTAACTGAAATCTCGGCAAGTAATACCTATGTACAAACACATGTAGATGAACACATGAGAGGAAGAGTTATCAGTTACTATGTGATGGCATTCCTTGGCATGCAGCCCATAGGCGGTCTTCTTATTGGCTCGTTGGCACATGTTACCAATGCGCCATTCACAGTAATGGCAGAAGGGGTGTGTGGCGTTACAGCAGCCTTATTGTTTATACCGGTATTGAAAAAAGTGAGAAGATCCAGAAACGCCAAAAAAGCAGTGGCTGCCTAAATTATCTTCCATTCGTATACGCCCCCCGTTAGTCGTAAATTTTTTTACATTATTTGTAGAATAATTTAGCAACAGGCGTCCTCACAAAGGTCTTTTGTAGGAAATGGAATTGCAGAAGCCTGAACCCAGCGACCTTCCTGGAGTTTGAAGTTGTAAAACTTTCCGCCCGGTTTTTTTTGCATGCAGATACAATCGGCGTCATCGGGAATTTCATTAAATGCATCAGGCGGCATAAAGCTTTTTGGTGTGGGCTTATCAACCTTTACTATTCTTTTATTTTTAGGAAGTGCTGTTTTGTTTGCTGCTGTTTTTTTTGAAGGGGCTTTCTTCCCGGGAGATTTTTTTGCCGTGATTTTTTTTGACGCGGCTTTCTTCGCGGGAGATGCTTTTGCTGTAATTTTTTTTGTTGCTGATTTCTTTGTTGCCATATTATTGAGTTAATTGAATGGTATTGACGTAGTGAAATTGTAAAGCATTGGGATCTTTAAGAATTTTATCAATATTAAAAACAAGAGGTTTATAGCCGCCTACTTTGTTGCCATCAAGATTTACAATTTTTTCAATGTTAAAAGTATTTTCCGTTGTCGGGTTTGAGGGAAAGGTGGCTGGCATGAATAGTAGCCCTTTGGTGTCTTTTTTCTTTTTATGAAGTTTTAGATAAAAATTGCCGTTGGTCTTCGCTAATGTCAATTCAGTATCAAACGTTATAAGGTTTGCCTCTTCGTCAACAATTCCGAAATAGCAGGGCGTTATGCCTGTTACTTTATTTTTTCCGTTGCGTTTCAATGAAAAAAATACAGCGCCGGTAACCGGTACTTCAATTACTTTATCTTTTTTGCTTTTTGCTGAATAAGTAAAATCATATTTCAGGATATATAGATTTTGAGAATAACCATTGACAGTCCAGTAATCAACCGAAGGAATGGTACTAACGTCATTGAGTTCAGAGTATTCAAGCAGGTCGTCATTTTCAATAAATTTTTCCCTGAATGATGAAACATATACTTCCGCAGTAGTTGCTTTTTTTGTAACCGCGTATTTAATGTAAGGCGCAACACCAAGTCCCGGTACTTCCCTAAAAAATGTTGTATTTAGATTTTTATTGAGCTCGAAAGGTATCCGTTGCTCCAGGCAGCCGGTCAGGGCAACGATGATAACTGCAGCAAATAATATTTTTTTATAGTTTAACATGGTTCATATTATTATAAGTGCCGCCGATGTAAAAACGATTAATATCATTATTAGGATGCAAAGGGTAACGCAGCATGGTATGGATAATCTCCTGCAACCCAAAAACTCTTCCTGATTTGGCACTGCGTAAAGAGCCCATTACGCCGGCGTCTACTGCATATCCCTGTCCTAAAAATATCTTCAGATTATAGGCAGACGTATTGAAGGCAGGCGCCACTCGTCGCCTGCTTCTTATCACGTCAGAATCATCAGCATTGTAGTTGGGAATGTTGATGCCGATAAGATTTGATAATTCATATAACAGTGGCGAGTACCCTGTGAACTGATCAAAACTAAATTCGGCAATGTTATAATTTTTATGATTGTGAATATAAACACCGAATCCGCCCGTCCACCACCTGTCGAAATTATCAGCCAACGGAAGAAAGGTAAATGGAATAGCCCCATCATTATAATAATTAATGGTAAAATCGGGAGCCGAAAAAGATACAGAGCCAACGATCTGGTTACGCCGGTGATTATTCAAAATAAAATTGGTGCTCAGGTAAGCCCCATATTTTTTACTGGTAGCGATATTATAGAAGGAACCTGTGTTTAGGGTTTTAAAAAATTTTGTGTAACTGAGCTGTTTCCCCCAGGTACTTCCAACGCTGAAAGTATTTGTAAAATCAACCTGCAGATCGCCGGTTAACGGGTTTAAGTTTGCGCCAAGGCTTTTTGTATAAATGGATACAGAAGGCCCGTAATTAACAGAGAAATTATTTTTATACACACCGTTAGCAATAAACGCAGCATATAATCTCAGCCCCGGAAAAGTTTGCGATTTCCCGTAAGTAAAATTAAGATTACAGCCAAAATTGAAATAGCCGTTGTAGTTCCAGTTGGGTTGCGATACCGAAGACTTGGCTGTAATAAGAAATACGATAATGAAAAAATACGTAAAGAATATTTTCATCTTTGGGTTATAAGAATATAAATATAATTCTTACGACTGAATAATAAAAGTGATGGAATAATTACCACTATTATACTCGCAAGGGGTAAATTAGTGAACTTTCAAGTTAAATGATTCATGGTTTTTGTCCTCTGTGCAGTGTATCAATTGCCACTAACTTTAGTTAGTGGAGTTGTGATTGTAGTTCCCCCGCTTTAGCCAAAATTAAAAGATTATGCACTGTACAACTGCAAAGACGAATAGGTATTGGCTAAAGCCTTTGAATGCCTTTTATAATTCCACGGGTTAAAACCCGTGGCAATTGAACCGTGGCATTATCTTATAATTCTCAAAGGGAAAATCAGGTAGTTTATCAAGATAAATCATTCACTATTTTACCCCTTGCAAACTATAATTACCGCAAATAACTTGCTGCGCATTATTCAACGGCAGTTATCCTTGCAGCCCATCCGCCGCCCGGCGCCAGGTGAATCTTCATTTTATCATTCGCAGTCACTTTTATTATTTCTTTTTTATAGTCAGTTGCATCCCGATCTGCGTTTATGCCATCTTTAAAAATTTCAGCTTCGTAATTTCCATTATTTAAAAAGGAGAAATCTAACGTAAGATCCCGTTCATCCCAACTGGTCATTGCACCAACATACCACGCATTATTTTTCTCCCTTGCTATAGCAACGTAATCACCTACTTCGGCTGCCAAAGGAACGGTTTTATCAAATGTAGTTGGAACCTTTGCGATAAAATCAGTGCATTCCTGTTCTTTCATATAAGCAGTAGGATTATCGGCCAGCATTTGTAATGGCGCAAAAAATACTACATACATTGCTAGCTGGTGACATCTCGTTCCCTGGCTCATCGGCATAGAGTTATTGGGTACAAAACCACTTTTAGTTGCATTGCGCATGGCGCCCGGCGTGTAATCCATCGGGCCCGCAACCATCCGGATGAAAGGCAGCGACACATCATAATGCGGCACATCGTCATGAGGCGTCCACTTCACATTTTCCATTCCCTTAACTCCTTCCATATTCACAACGTTTGGGTAAGTTCTTTGCAATCCGGTAGGTTTAAACATTCCATGATAATCCACGATCATTTTATAGTCAGCCGCTTTTTTTGCAATAGCGTATAATGATGAAACCATCTTCTGGTCGTCGCGATCCATGAAATCTATCTTAAAACCTTTTACTCCCATAGCTGAATATTTTTCAAATACAGCATCCATTTTCGAATTAACAGCATACCAGCCAGCCCATAAAATAATACCTACATTTTTTTGTTTTCCATAATCAATTATTTCCTGCAGATTTATTTTGGGCGATATATCCATTAAATCTAAATCATTGCTCCAGCCTTCGTCTAATATTACGTACTCAAGTTTATTAGCCGATGCAAAATCAATGTAATACTTGTACGTTTCCGTATTTACGCCCGCCCTGAAATCAACATGGCTTATGTTCCAGTCGTTCCACCAATCCCAGGCAACTTTTCCCGGTTTAATCCATGATGGGTCTGCAATCCGCGAGGGCGAGGCTAACTTTTGTACCATATCATTATCCAGTAACGAAGTATCATTATTACTGATGATGACTACCCTCCAGGGAAAACTGCGTGTACCGTTGACCGTTGCAATATAGTCTGCCCGTTTGCTTACCATTGTATTTAGCATGTGGTAGCCGCCTTGCTTTTCTTCAAGCGGGTAGGGGGCGAAAACCCCGCTAAGGCTTTTATCCGTTTTGTCATTAACCTTTACAAACATTCCCGGGTAATCTTCAAGATCAGCTTCCGTTATTACCGCTTTTTTTTGATTGCCCAAATCAATCATAATGGGTAAAAATCCCAATGTGTCTTTTGAATATTGGGAAATATTTTTTTCGGTATACAAAGCTTCAAATGATTGAATGTATTGCTCCTTTCCGCGAAAGTCTCTAACGAACGGGATAAAGCATTTGTAATCCTGGTCAAAATTAAAATTGGTTGTTTCGTCTACAATGGTTATTTGCCCTTTCTTTTTTGTAAAGAAGCGATAGGCAACGCCATCATTGTATGCCCTGAAAATGATCCCGTAATCTCCTTTACAATTTAAAGTTAGCTGGTTGTACACATCCGGAACTGTATCTTTAATGTAATCGATAGCTTTGAATGACGTATTTACTTTTTCTGTTTTTGCAGAAGTGATTTTTACGTTCCCGCCCAGTACTTCGCCGGTTTGCAATTGCATGGAAATAACAGATGGGGCAATAACTTCGGTTGAATTATTACTTACCGACCATTCTAACGAAGCGCCTGCCTCAATCTTTATAAGGTTGTTTCCGTTAGGTGAGGTTAGTTGATAAGTTTTGTTCTTTTGAGCGAACGTTGCTGATACAATAAAAGCCAACAGCAAAGTCAAATTGGTTCTTAGAAATTTCATTGGTTTATTTTTTATTTAATTAGTCCTGCACACCTGCACTAATTGTTTCGCCTCGAAATTAATTTTTCGTCGTTGTACAAGAAAATATTTCATCGGCTATAGTTGATGATTCAGGCATTCTATTTAATCTTGAGTTACCATTAATGGCGTAAGAATAAGAATTATTCTTAACAGTGTGCAGGGGATTTTTTTATTTATAGAAATAAAAAATGAATTAGATAAAAAAGTACCACGATACGTAACTATACAACCGATGCCTGGTTTACGATAATAAAGTTGATAAGGTCATCTAGTGCAACTCCCGCACGGGTGCATGCATCATTTATTTCGTCTCTCGACACATTTGCCGCGAAGGACTTTTCTTTCAGGCGTTTTTTTACACCCTTTAATTCCATCCCGTTATAACCTTCAGGCCGCATCAAGGAATACGCATGTATGAGGCCGGACAGCTCATCAAAAGCATATAACATCTTGTCCATTTTTGTACGGGGTTCTACGCCGAAATGATTAGGGCCGTGCGAAGCGATGGCGTGGATAATTTCTGGATCAACATTTCTGTATTCAAGTTCTTCAATTATTTTCCGGCAATGTAATTCGGGCCATTGATCCCAGTCCGCATCGTGCAGCAACCCCGCTATCTCCCAATTCCATTGCCCTTTCTCATCAAGGTGTTCTTTGTCGGCCGCCCAGGTTTTCATTAAATGAGCTACCTGTTTCATGTGCAATTTCAAACGTGGATTTATTACCCATTCATTAAACAACGCTTCTGCCTCAACCGGCGATAAATTATTGCCTTTATTACAAGGATTTCCAAATTGTGTTCTATTTATTTGTAAGGACATAAAATTTTTATACAAACCTAAAACTTATATAAAACAAAATGGGCTAATAAATTTATATCTCATGAAAGAAACAAAAGCCGACAATACTATTAAGCCGATCGCCTGGATATTCGTTTATCTATTCAAAAAGATTTAAGTTATTAACTGGTTTAATATTGTAATTTCAAACCAGCAATCGGGTAACCATAAATCTATTAACGTATGTACCTGTTTAAATACCCCAAATATTTTTATCCGGCTTTTGCGGCCCTGATTTTTTCGGCTGGTACATTCTTTTTTTCCTTTTCGGCAAATGCACAAGATAGCAGCAAGGCTTTCGGCGACAGCGTTTTCATAACTAACGGGCTCGTTGGAAAAATATATCTTTTGCCAGTTAATACAAGAAGACTTCCTGATTTTGATACCATGAAATCTGTAGGTTCGATCTATGCAAATTCGATAAATATTCCACCACGAACCTGGTCATCAGGTTTTCCTGGATTGCCCAACCGGTTTGAATGGTTTGGAATTGAATACACAGGTTTTTTTACTGCTAAAAAAGGAGGCGAATACCTGTTCCGGCTACTGAGCGACGATGGTTCGAAATTATTTATTGACGACAAACTGGTTATCGATCTTGATGGACTGCATGGCGCCTATTCAAAAACAGGAAAAGTAATGTTGGATGATTCACACCACTCAATTAAAATTCAATATTTCCAGGGGCCGCGGTACACGATTGCATTGCAACTCTTTGCCAGTATAAATAATTCTAAAGAACAGATTTTCCCGGGAGATAATTTTATTCTTTACACGCAAAGCGAAAATGAGAGTAAAGTTTTTTATTTCCTGACATTGTCAGGACTGATAATACTTTATATACTTTTTGCTTTTTGGCGAAAAAATAAGAAAGAAAAAACGAAACCTGGTAAAAAGTAAAGATCCCGAATTATTTACCGGGCTCTTTCAAGGTTGCTGTAAGAGAATATACCATCGGGATTTTGTCGCCGAATTTTTTTATGATGAATTTTTTTTCTTCCAGTTGTTCTGTGCCACTGAAACAATCATACGGAGAATAATTATATTCTTTTAGTTCGGTTACCCGGAGGCCGTTAGTTACAAGGCTTTCGAATACTTCTCCTATCGAATGATTCCACGTTACGCTTTCCAAATTAATTACGGCGGTCTTATCGGCATAAGTATTCTTTTCCATTTCCACTATAGGTTCAGTTTTAAAATAACTATATTCAACACTATTGAAGTCATTATCAAAAATCCACATAAAGGGATGAAACTCTACCAGGATAAAAGTTCCTCCGGGCTTTAAAAAATCAGCAATCAGCTTTGCCCACTTATTAAGATCGGGTAACCAGCCAATTGTTCCATAAGAAGTAAAAACAATATCAAATTTTTCGTTGAGATGTTCCCGGAGATCATAAATATCACAACTAATGAAACGGGCATTGGAATTAAGTTTTATGGCTAACTCTCTTGCTTTTTTTATGGCATTATCCGACAGATCGATGCCGGTTGTAATTGCTCCAAGGCGGCTAAGTGATAAAGTATCCAGGCCAAAATGGCATTGCAAATGGAGGACCGTTTTGTTCTTTACATCACCCAGCAAGTCAAGCTCAATATCATTTAAGGACGATTCTCCTTTTATAAAATTGTCTACATCATAGAACTCAGAATTATAGTGACATTGCGTTCTCTTATTCCAGAGTGTTTTATTCTTTTCGATGTAATTTGAAGAATTGTCCATCTTTATTTTATACAATTTTTTGAACTAACGACAGAGCCAAACCAGAAAACACGGCTTTTGCCTTCTGTTAGCGCTACGCTATAAAGTTTGTCTTTGAAGAGAATTGTTGGAAATACATGAACAGGCAGATTCAAAAAACGCATCTTACTTTTCATTCAACTTAACACCTCTCGCAATTGATATAATGCCGGTAATAATCATTACCGACCAGCAGATCCAATCGAATAATCTTAAGTTCAAATTATTAATGATCCTGTCTGAACTATAGATAATGACCAATACCAACATGAATATTCCAACTGTAATTTGTGATTTCGAACCGGAGTTTTGGCGTATCATTAAAACTTATTTATTCAGTTTTACCATCTAATTTTTTAATAAGATTTACTTCGTCTACACGGTAGGGCGTGCCGTCTCTATGAAAGATATCGTGAAACCATTCTGCCGGCTCGCTGCCATCAGGAAGCGGCGTGTCCCAGGCATATTTGGTGTTTGTTTTGCCAGTTACAAATCCCCAGTTAAGAGCACCCACATTTTCTTTCTTTAATATCGGTAGTATTGTTGAGAACCTGCTGTTCCTTGGCCTCGCCATATATTCCGTACAAATTAAAGGTCTTCCTATCGATTTCAAGATTTGAATTACTCTTTCATGCGCAGGCGCTTCGTCATAATTGTGATAAGTAATAATATCAGAATTAGCTACCTGGCACTGGTTTAACTTTTCTAAATCCCACGCCCACAAACCGGCGCTGATTGGTTGCTCAGGATTTACCTCCCTTGCCCACCGAAAGATTTTACTTAGCAAAGGAAGCGATGAATCTTTTTTGCCTGAATTACCGGGTTCGTTATACAGATCCCACAATAAAATTCTTTTATCATGGGCAAAGGTTGTCAATACATCTTTCACATAAGTTTCCAGTTCAGGAAAGTTGGAAGTATCTGCAGATGCCGGCTGACCGGGATCCTGCATCCAACCTGAATTATGAATGCCCGGTTTCGGCGCAGGTTGCGTGCCGGCATGTGGGACCTTGTTCCAGCAATCATCAAAGAAAACAAACATAATTTGAATGTGATGTTTGTCTGCGATACTTAAAAAAGTATTCATTCTCTTTTTAAATCCTTCTTTGTCTTCCTTCCAGGCGATACTGTGTAAGAACACACGCATGGCATTGAAGCCGATACCTTCTGCATAACCCAATTCTTTGTCATTAATGGCGCTGTCAAATGTGTCCGCCTGCCACATCTCCAACTGGTTGATGGCGTTGCTGGGAATATAATCTGCACCAATAATCCACTGGTGAGCCGCATACCAATCATTAGCTTTTTCGGTTGTCCATTGTTTTGCCGGAATAAGGTTGGCAGCAGCCGGCTTTTTATTTTTTTGCGAATACCCGTTAACGTTACAGGCTACAGAGAAAGCTATAAGGATGTATATTTTTTTTACCAAATTCATTTAGTTATGATTAAGGGATGATTTTTGACAGAATTAATGTTATTGGTAAAGCGTTTAATTATCAATGTTTACCTGGATGTTCCATTTCCCGTTTTCAAAAATCTCCAGACCAAATCTCTCGCTGTCAAATTTAATGTCGTTTTTCGTTTCAAAAGAAAAAATTGCATAAAACGGAAAAGAAACATTGCGAAAGGTATACCTGTTTGAGTTTATTGATGCGCTGGTATCATCAGCTTCCTGCTCAAACCTGCCTTCAATTTGTTGAATATTTTTCAATTCGGGTTTGGGGGCATGTACATACTTCTCATCTGAAGAGCCTGCCGTTATTGACTTTACAACTATGGAAATTACCGTTTCTTTATCATTACTTTTCCGCACATTTACATCGGATATGTTATTTGTTAGTAAATGAACCTCATAAGGTTTTTCATGTTGGCCAACATAATTACCTGCTTTCCAAAACCCGGACATCACCATTGGTTTATCGGTATTGCTCACTTTATGTAAGGTGCCTTTTCCATCAAACAGGCCGTGTTTCCAGGATCCTTCGTAAGTGCTTCCATTTTTCCACGAATATTTTCCTTCACCTTCGGGATATCCATTTTTAAAATCTCCTATATAAGAATCAACGCCGTTAGCAGTTCCGTTTCCATTTGCCAATCCTTTTTTGCAACCGCCGGTGTATTGGCCTTTTAACGAATCTACTTTTACTTCGCATGATTGCGAAAGCACTACCGTAGTAATGGAGAGAGAGAAAACGAAGAGCAATATTTGTTTCATGAAAATATTTAAGCAATCTGAATTTAATGATTGTTACTGATTGATGAACTATCTAAAAGATAATAAAAGATTAAAGTAACGATTTATAATTGTAACCGCAATGTTGGTTAATGTACTTTCATTATCAGCAACGAAACCAAATCCCACAGGAAATGACAAACGATAATAACTTTTATGTTCCTGAATTTCCAATAATAAACGGCAAAGACCAACCCTATAAAAACAGGGCCGATTACATTTACAATTGTGCCGTATTTATAGTGTAACAAGCCAAAGAGAAGGG
Source organism: Ginsengibacter sp. (assembly GCF_057362405.1). Taxonomy (NCBI): domain Bacteria; kingdom Pseudomonadati; phylum Bacteroidota; class Chitinophagia; order Chitinophagales; family Chitinophagaceae; genus Ginsengibacter; species Ginsengibacter sp. The sequence continues at coordinate 16,188 of NZ_JBMQQG010000169.1, read as the reverse complement.
AGGAAATAATAATGGCCGCATTGGGATTTTTAAAAATTATTTCTAACCGCGGTTGTATGTAACCTCTCATAATAAACTCTTCAACAACACCGGCCGTTAAGGCTGTAAATACCAGTAAACCTTTATTCGCCTTTAATATATTGACGATTTCATGCAGGGTTTTGCTATGGTTATTTAACCCGGTGAATAATATAATTAACTGGAGAAGAAACATGCCGGCAATTAAAACAAGAAATATTACAACGACAGATAGCAGGTAATTTAAGAATGTATAATGCCGCTCCTGCCAGATTAAAATATGTTGTTTTTCTACCTTTATTGAATACAGCCACAGCAAACCTAAACACAACCAATATAACATTCGGGATGTAAAGAATACGTTAGCGTTAATTGCAGTTAATCCTAAAAGACCCAGGAACCAACCGGAACCGATTAGGGAAATAAGAAAAAGCAGCATGAGAATACCAATGATGCCAAAAACATATTTGCCGGGATTTTGAGAGATGGCAGTCATAATATTTATTGCTTTGGTAATTGCCGGACAAAGTAATTAACATTCTGTGAATTATAATAAATAATTACAATCTAAACTTTCGGATTTAAAGTTATAAAATAACGCTTAGGGGTAAACGAAACAGATTTGATATGATTCGTGTGACTGGAACCATGACAGGAGGACGTTCCTAAGAACCAGATCGACAATCTCAATTCTAAATATGAATGCAATATTTGAATACTGCTTTTAATTACTATTCCATTTTATATTTCTAAAAAGATATGGTCTCAAGTCGCCGGTTAATTCAAAGTAGTACCAAGAAGTATTTTCATTGTCCTGATTGGCATTATATTGATTTATAAATGCTTGTATCTTTATTCTGTATTTTCCTTTTTTTAAATCAGAATAATATTCGCCTAAATAAAAGGAGTCCTTTGCGATGGCTCCCTTTTTAACGGTATCCAGAATTGGAGGTATTTGATAAGGTGGATTATATAGACCTGAATGAGCATAAGGTATAAAGCTATCAACACTTTTTTTTTCTAATTTGACCAGATAAAATCCCGAATAATCGTAGTCAAGTCCAATAATTCTCGCTTCTGGGACTGTAACACTTTTATAAAAAAGTAAATTTATCATTACATTTTTATCATAATAATTTGAAACCTTAATGGTTTCCATCATCATTTTTACTTTTATTTGTCCATGGTGTGTTTGAGCAAATAGATTGGGAGTTACTAGCACTAGTAAAACTTGAATTATTATTCTTTTTTTACACATGTGTATTAATTGTTGCGTGTCAGCCGAGTCTCCTGCAAGCGACTCGGCGTACAAAAGGCAATGAACAGATTTATTTTCAACTTACCGCCGGGTCTTCTCCTGGAGGCCCGGCTACGACCAGGTTGCAGTTTGTCCCCGCATTGCTCGTTTTAAAACTAGTCAATTACAATAATGCTTCCAAATAGCTTGCTTTGCTGATGTTTGAATAAATGATCAGGAATTAAATTGCCAGATGAAGGCGCATTTAAGCGCACGGGTCCAAATATCAATTTCTTGCTGACTTCTTGCTGAATCGTGCCTGTTACCTTGCAGGCATATTGCTGGCTTTAGCAACATGCCTGCAAGAACTCAGCAACAAAGTAGCAGGAAATCAATAAGGAAACAGCCGGAAAATACCCGGAAGAGAATTTACATAAACTCATTTTTTGCCGGTGACCTTAATTATATTACCCAATCGGGCAAATCTATTTGAATAGAAAATCTTACTTAATCAGCCCTTTTTTGCCTGCAAATAAATAAATTGTTTTAAATACTTTGCAAGAATAAAAATCATTGGTTCGTTAGATAATTTAAATTGGATATAGATGATTGTGTACCTTTTTGAAAGTTATAGGATTCTTCAACTATAGTTACTTCGCAATAAACTTTCCAAAAGTTTTTTGACACTCGTCTTTTTTTAGTCATCGGGGGCCGGACTAACGGAATTCTTATCATCTTTTGTTGTTAACTTCATCAATAAATTATAAATCATCGGTAGCCCCGGGAGAACGTTCAATGAAAAACCTGCCCTCGCAATAACTTAGCCATTGTGTACTATTCTAAATGAAACTTCCTACTATGCGACAAGTTAATTTCATTTTAGTTGGAATTGCTCTTTTATTTGGAGCCTGTAACGGGCATATACATGGCGATTCATCATCATCATCAGTTAAAAGGGAAATTCCTACGTATATCGGTGGAACTTTTGACATCTTTTATCACTCAGCAAAAGATAGACAAAAAGAGTTAGGGCTTGACAACCTTGAAAATGGCTTCCACGATTTACAGATTAGAGTTTGGTATAACTTTGCCCTTGTAAGTGAGCGAAAGCTGGTAGTGATTACGAACAAAGATACCAGCTGGACAGCAGATATTTATGATTTGCAGGTCGGGTGGGAAGGCAAAACTGAAACGATCCTTTCTAAAAAAATAAGACGAGTTTCACCCAAATCGGGTTGGCCAACATTCTCGAAAAAATTATTAGACCTGCAGATAATGACTTTACCCAATCAGGATGATGTAGAAGGCTATAGCGCAGGGGATGAAGGTAGAACTTATAGCGTTGAAGTTGCCACGAAAAATCAATACCGGTTTTATAGTTATTGGGAACCTCAAGGGTATGAAAACAAGTTTTGGCAAGCAAAGAAGATGACTGAAATTTTAAGACTTTTTGAAACAGAACTTGGCACTTAGAAGAGCCTAAGCACCCAACAAAGGTGATCGACGCACAACACCATAAAAAATAACCCTGGGATCAAAATCCGTCAGAATTGTTTCAATATACTGTTAAGAAATAATTTAGGTCAACCTTTCCCGTTGGCTTCAGCAACTAGTAATGGCGTATAACGGTAGCTGTTATGATTAAAAAAGCATTTTGCCAGGGTTTTGGCAAAGGTTTTACAGAAACCGAGGTTCGTGCCTTTACCAATCATCAATGATTTTGTTCCGTGAAAGCACGAACCGAGGTATGGTTTTTTTTTATTCAATAAACCCTATTGGGGCATCTCGAAAATTTTCGGATCAATTTCTTTATTTATTTCAATTTTATTGACGGTTGCGGAAAAAGAAAAATTGCCACCCATATCTGTGTCAATTTTATGAGGTATCACATAACCGAAATCAGTTTTTTGGTAATCAGAGAAAGAAATGGTTATTACTACCGGCTGCCCCATCATATCACCTTCTTTCACAGCTTTTGTAATTAGGTAGGTTGCAGGGTCAATAAAGTAGGTAACACTTGAACTGTCGGCGGCTGTAACTTTTATCTTATACATATCGCCTTCTTTCCCCAGCAATTCGGCTTTGCCTCCGTTTGCGGCATAATTGAACAATTCTCCTCCAATATACATCTGGCCTTTAGCTGCCTTATATTGTTCGTCAGGTAACGCCTGCGCAGTGCTGCCGCCCGCCATTGGGTTAATGCTCCATCCACCCTTTTCATTAAAAGCCTGGATGATTTTAGAGCCATTGAAATCTGTTTCACTCCTAAAGCCTTTACCGTTTAGAACGGTTGTGGTTACCGGGACATCGTTTCCCATCATCTGGGCGGTACTTTCGGTATAAATAGAATTGATTTTGCTGATCAGATCTTTACCGCCAACGGCCTCAATACTTTTATTAATTATTTCATCGGCGGTCTGACCAAAAGAATATATCGCACTCAGCATCGTAGCAGCGGCAAGAAAAAAAAATTTAGCTAATTTCATTTTAGATTGTTTAAGAGAATTGAAAACTATAGTATAGAATTTAAGTTATAAAGATAGAAGAATTAATGAGACTAAATGAGGCATATTCGTTATTTTGTTTGGGTTATGTTAGGCTGTCGATTCCTCCAGGTTTAACGCATCGCAAAGCTAAAAGAGGTCCCGCTATCCGCAGAATAATCAAATAATAAAAGTGCCCTATTCTAAGTTTTCGCCCGGGCGGACAGGCGCAAACCCGGAATATTTAGGAGATATAACAGCTAAGGCTAAACGAAATAGCAATTATAAAAAAAGAAAAATATGTCAATAACGAAAGAATCGGAACTAATCGGCATGAAAAAGGCAAGTGAAGCGGTTGCCCTCACTTTAAAAGAAATGAGAAAATTTGCCAAACCGGGATTAACCACGAAGGAGTTAGATAACTATGGCGGGCAAATCCTTAATGATTTGGGGGCTAAATCAGCACCCTATTTAACTTACGGTTTTCCCGGCTATACTTGCATAAGCGTAAATAATGAATTTTGTCATGGCATACCATCTGACAAAAAAATCCTTGATGAAGGTGATTTAATTAATATTGACGTTTCAGCAGAATTAGATGGCTTTTGGTCGGACAACGGAGGCTCATTTGTTCTGGGCACGGATGTAAACCAACACCAAAAACTTATTGAGGCTTCAAAACAAATTTTACATAAAGCAATATATAATATAAAAGGCGGGGTTCGCATCGCTGACATTGGATTTTTAATGGAGACCGAAGCTAAGAAAAGAGGTTACAGAGTCATTAAAAATTTAACAGGCCACGGAATAGGAAGAAGTCTCCATGAAGAACCTCATGAAATAGCTAATTACCGGGACCGTCTTAACCAGGTAAGGTTTAAAAAAAATTCTGTAGTTGCCATTGAAACGTTTATATCAACAACCTCAACCTATACCAATACCCTGAATGACGGTTGGACAATGGTTGGAAATAAAGGTGGTTTTATGGCTCAGCACGAGCATACTATTGTTGTTACTGACGGTACACCAATTGTATTGACTGAGATGAATGAAATATGGAATTAAGAATAACCACAAACTAAATAACGCCCAGGGACTCAAGCGGGAAAGGCTAACATCAGCGAAAGGGAAGACCGCATTTATTTTAACTTTCCACCAAAGTACTCTTCGAGAGACTTGCCTGCGAACAAGATGCGAGACCAAAATGAATCAGAGACTATGACTTTTAAAATAACAATTCAAAAATTAAGAATATTAGACAACTGCAAAGAAAGCTTAGGGGGTTATGATCATGTCAAAAAGCAGGTATTTAAATATTTTGTTCTACAATGAATATCTGTTAATCGAGAGATTAGTTCAGGACATTAAAATGATTAAAAAATGCCTGGCAGCGCAAAGTTATGAAGAGCAAGTAAATGATTTAATAGAGGAAAGTTGCGACGATGAGGACACAATTAGACTCTTCAAAAAAATAGCAACGAAATTATGGAGTAACATTCTGTGCCTGCGCAGCTTTCGCCCCATAAACCATAAATTGTAAAGAACTAAACGTGAGACCAGGATGTCCAAAACTTTATACCCTTTGCACCAATTCTTCGAAGATTTTATTTTTAATCAAATCATCGCTATTAACATCATAAAGCCATCTCGCTTTATTTTTTGCTCTTCTGTAAATAATTATTCACATTCTTGCATTTATAAAAAATTATTATAAATTTTATATTCCTGTTTTAGAAATAACCCCACAGATTCCCCTCTGTAACGCAAAGAAAACATCCGGCAGGTAAGCCGCCAAGAGAAATTATTGCTGCAAATGCTCCTTAATTTTTTGATGTAGATTTTTCGACTTTATAAGTCCTCATGAAAGGCCTGATGGCACATACTACTGCTTATAAGCATTGGTGACCTTACAATGTTATGTGCGGTAACGTTAAGATTATATAAGCTTTTACACAGTTATAAATGAAAGGCGGTGTTACTAATTTGATCTTATTTATTGCGCTTTTTTTAAAATGTTATAACCATAAAATTATGCCTAAAGATTTTTGCGATTGCCTGGTAAAGAATGACTGGAGTTGCGTAAAAAAAGACATCAATACCTATTTAAGTACTGTAGATAAAAATACCGCCGAAGACAGTATCAGCGCCGGATTTAAAAAATGGCTTCTTAAAAATACCTGCATTAAAGAAGTTACCATTTTGCCTGGTATGGTTGAAACGAACCCACCCGTAAAACAGTTTCAGGTAAAGATTACCACACCTGGCGGAATCGTCGAAAAAACATTAGGCATTCAAATAAGTAAAAAAATATTACAAGCTCACATATATTAAAATTCTTTTTATGGCAAAGAGGTATAAAACAGTGCAACATACCATGATGCGGAAAATAGACAGCGCTAAAGAAACACTTCAAAAAATTCCGAATGTGCTGGCTGTGGGGATTGGCTTAAAGGAAACTGATGGAGAATTTACCGATGAAATTGCATACCGGGTTTTTGTTCCTGAAAAAAAACCTAAAAGCGAATTGAAAAAGCATGAAATAATACCGGCGGAAATTGATGGCCACAAAACAGACGTGATCACTCCTTATCACATAACAAATGAAGCTTTTGTAGAAACACAAAACATAAAAGATGTACGCCCCATACAGGGTGGTATTGCTATGGGAAATGATAAAGACCAGAATGCGTACGGCACTCTGGGCTGGTTTGCAAAATTGGCCGATAATAGTTTGGTGATACTTACTAATAAGCATGTGCTGTACGATACCACTTTAGAAACTAATACCAGCGTAAATAAAGCTGCACAGGCATTCTATTCAAAAAGTTGCTGTTGCGAGTGTGGTGTAATAGGCCAATCAATTATCGGTATAAAAAATGCTACGGTAGATTGTGCCATAGCTTCCATCAATGGCGATATTGGCACTTCGCTCCGGATAACAAACGACTCTACTACCCAGGTTTTAAAAGTAACAGGTACCGCACAAGCAGTGATTGGTAATGTAAGGAAAATAGGAGCAAGATCTATTTTTACTAAAGGCAAAATTGTACATATTGGAGATACAGCAGCAGCGCCAACAGATCCTGCGGGAGGAGCTATTACTATTCAACCCGATCAGTTGATCATTATCCCTGCGCCCGATGAAACCTATCAAAGTGAAAATGGCAAATTCGCTTTTTCAAATCATGGTGACTCAGGGTCTGCAATTATAGACGACAACAATAAGATGGTAGGTTTATTATGGGGAGGTGATGCCACTTCTAACTCGGTAAAATTAACCTGGGCGAATAATATTGATAAAGTAATAACTGCATTAACTAACGCAGGTCATGCCATCACCATTGCAACTTCCCCTGACGGAGGTGAAAAGAATTTTGTGCAAAGAAAGAAATCAACCGTTGTTCAAAGCAAACAGCCTTCGTTGACCAGGTTGCAGCACATGGTTCCTAAAGAGTGGAGCGATGTAATTGCCAAACACCGGCCGGAAGTGATGCGCCTCATCAACACTTCCAAAAAAACAGGGGCGGTATGGCAGCGGTACCAGGGGCCGGCATTTACCGTTCATTTTATGAACAGTATGAATGATCCGGATTATGTTATTCCCAAAGAAATTAAGAATATAAACTTTACCACTTTACTTATTAAGATGGGAGATGTTTTAAAAGAATGTGGCAGCGATGCTTTGAAACAATCAATTAGCGAGTACGGCTTTACCGTTATAAGCGCTGCGGAAGATGCATCTTCAGTAAAAGACTTTATTTTAAAACTAAATAATACGGTAACGGTATGAGCAGTGCAGCCGGTACATTAGAAACTATAGCTCTGGAGCTGTCTAAAATATTCAGCCCGTTAAAAAGCATATCCGGTTCATCTGATACAGAATTACAAACCGGCACCATAACATCTTTTTTAAGAGCATTGGGATTAAACATTTCTCCGGCGCAGGAATCTGCTATAGTTACTCCTTTTTCAACAACAGCAGATAAGGTAACGCAACTGCTCAGCAAAACCAAAGATTTAGTTGCTGCCATTGACGCTGAAAATATTTCGGATATTATAAGCATCAGCGGCGCCGTAATCGGGTTAATTAAAGATATTATTGACGGCTTTACGGCCATAAAGAATGCATTGCAAAGTGCAGGAATTCCATCGGTTGACGCATCGGTGATTCCTGAAAAGATGATGAACTATTTATTGCACGAGTATATTGAAAAGATTCCGGGCCTTAACCCCGTGCTTGAATTTTTAAACATACTCGAAGTTGATGAACACAATGTGGGCTCTACTGATCCGCTCAATCCTCCCTTTAATATTTATGCATTCCATTTTGATGAAATTGGAAACTGGTTAAGCAATGCCGGTAATCAAATGAAATCTATATACAATTGGGGTGCTGATACGTTTGATGGAAAAACATTACTGGACAAAACAGATAAGATTCTCACCCGCTTAAATCTTCCTTCGCTTTATGATTCGGTTGCCAATAAACTTGATACGGGCCTCGTTGAAGTGATTCCGAAAACAGATATTAGTCCTAAAGGACTTTTATTTACTGTAAAATCTGCTTTTACCAGTGGTACACAAACTGTAAATGGCGATGATTGGAATGTACAATCAAAGGTAGATGTAACCGTTCCCGCTAATGCAGGCATCATCGTGCAATCCAATGGAAAAATTTCAATTCAGCCACCCGATAATACAGATATACATGGCGAAGTGTCATTGGTGTGGACTGCTCATAAGCAAAGTGGTGATGCATTTGTTCTTATAGGCGAGGCAGGTGGAAGCAGGTTTGAAATTGGAACTTTTATTATTGGCGTTAGTACGAAATTAACATGGGATATTGTGAACAGTAAGGCCAATGGCGAGTTTAAAATTGAAGGCTCTATAAACAAATGCAAAGTAATTATTAATGCGTCAGGTGCAGATGGATTTTTAGCTACGTTGCTTCCCTCGTCTGGGTTTGAAGCAGATTTTGATCTCACGCTCGGTATATCAAGCACAGCAGGATTTTATATTGGAGGCAGCAGTTCTTTCGAAATAAATCTTCCGTTACATGTACAATTAGGCCCAATTACTTTGGACGGATTTAGCCTGAGCATAAAACCTGCTAATGGCCAAATTCCTATTGGGCTTGCGGCAAGCCTTACCGGTTCATTAGGGCCGATAGAAGTTGCCATCCAGGATATTGGCGCAAAAGCTATTTTTTCATTCCCTCCTAACAACTCCGGTAATCTTGGCCCCGCACAATTAGATATTGGTTTTCTTCCACCAAAAGGTGTGGGCCTTTCTATTGATGCCGGTGTCGTAAAAGGCGGCGGCTTCATTTTGTTTGATCCGGATAAAGGCGAGTATGCGGGAGCGTTACAATTGTCCATTGAAGATACTATTCAGGTTTCGGCTATTGCAATTATCAATACAAAAATGCCTGATGGTTCCAACGGATTTTCTTTGCTCGTTATCATCAGTGTCTCATTTGAGCCAGGAATATCACTGAGTATGGGTTTCTTCCTAAGCGGCCTTGGTGGCATGCTTGGCATCAACAGAACTATCAATGTAGATGCCATGAGAGACGGCGTCAAGAATGATGCGATTGAGCAGATCATGTTTCCGCAGGATATTATTGCCAACATCAATACTTTGCTGCCGCAGATAAAATCAATCTTTCCCATAAAGCAAGATCAGTTCATGATTGGATTGATGGCAAAGATTACGTGGGGAGTTCCTTCGCTGGTAACTATTGAATTTGGCTTATGTATTGAATTTACAAATCCGGTGCGGCTTGCCATACTTGGCGTATTAAAAATAGTATTGCCAACAGAAGACGCGGCAATATTACAACTGCAGGTAAACTTCGTCGGCATTATAGATTTTGATAATGGTTACCTGTCTTTTGATGCAAGTATTTACAATTCGCATATACTAACGTTTACGCTTGAGGGTGATATGGCGCTCCGGCTTAACTGGGGCAATGAAAAGGCCTTCCTGATGTCAGTGGGTGGTTTTCATCCTTCCTTTAAACCACCCGCTTCTTTAAATGTACCTAATTTAAAGCGACTTACACTTACCATATTAAGTCCGAATCCTAATTTGGTATTAACTGCTTATTTCGCTGTTACATCTAATACGGTTCAGTTTGGAGCAAGAATAGATTTTAGTTATGGCATTTCAGGGTTTAGTGTGGTGGGTTGGTTGGGGTTTGATGTGTTATTCCAGTTCTCACCATTTAAATTTATTGCAGATATAACGGCAGGCCTCGAAGTGAAAATGGGTGGCAGCACATTGTTCTCTATTAATCTCGACTTTGAGCTTTCAGGACCAACACCATGGAATGCAAACGGCTCCGCATCATTCTCTATACTGTTCTTTAGTTTTAGTGTACACTTCAACGTTACCTGGGGCGATGCACAACAGGTTATTTTACCAGGCATTGCCGTGCTGCCCAAAATTTTGGAAGCATTTAATCTCGATGCCAACTGGACAGCAGAGCTGCCGGCCAACCGCTATAACCTTGTAACGCTTGCCAGTATTGTTCCGAAACCCGGCCAAATTATTCTGCAGGCATTCGGAGCTGTTAAAGTGAGCCAGATAATAATGCCACTAAAACTCGTGATCGATAAATTTGGAAACAACACACCTTCCGATATTAATATGGCTGATATTTCTGCATTCAGGTTGGGTGGCCTGGACACTGGTTTGAATGATGAAGCAGAATCCTTTGCTCCTTCTGCTTACAAAAATATGTCGGATGATGATAAATTAAAATCTCCTTCATATACAAAAGAAAAAGGAGGCGTAAAAGTTTCGGACACGGACACATTGTTTGTTGATTATGCCTGGGACCGTGATGTAGTGTATGATGTGAAGGTCTCTGATTTCGATCCGTTCCCGCAACCTGCCACGTTTAATTTCGATTTCAAGTGGTTCAAGCTTATGGTAAATGGAGGAGCCATCGGCCGAAGCGCCTTATCGAAACAAAATTCACAGAAGAATTTCAGATTAAATAACGCGGCTGTTAATATGGGTGAAGAACAATTTGTGCTGATAAATAATTCAACACTTGCTCAACACGGCGCTGATGTGTTTGCGGGCGGAACACATGCACAGGCTAATGATGCTTTTGAAACGATTATTAAACAAAATCCTTCATTGAAGGGAAAGGTAAGTATAGCATCAGCTTATCAGCTTAGCTAAATTGATTATGATTGTTCGGATAAAAGATATTTTATGAAATCCTGTCTCTCTCCGTTGGGAGCGGGGTTGGGGTGAGGTAAGTGAGGTGATAATTAATAATTAAATTATGATGATTAGTATAAAAATAAAATTTTTAAACACTTTAAAATAATCCTGTCTCCTCTCTGTTGAAGAGGGGATAGGCGCGAGGCATTTCTTATGGCAACTACATTACCTTCTTACGGATTTTTACCATGGGCAAGGCAGGGCGTTGCTTCTAAAATCAGTGAGACTGATACCCTTGGCAGCAGCGACGGTAACGCAATGGTAAGAGCAGACCTTTCAGCAGAGCTTGACGTTCAATATACGAATCTCGACGGGAGTGTACAGGTAAACACGATCACAAAACAAATACAGGTTGTTGGCCCGGGAGATGTGCTGGGTATCGATAACAAAGCAATTGTTCGCACAGAGCCGCGGAGAGGTGTTACTAATTATGAAGATAACGGGCTGCCTTATATTGAATTTTATGAAGAAGATTTTCTGTGGAGGTATTCCCCCGCAACTGCGGCTAACCCTAACGGTAACCATACACGATTACGGCCGTGGCTGGCTTTAGTGGCGCTAAAGGATGATGAATACACTATAAAGCAAATCCCCGGTGGGCTACCTTATATATCAGTGGACCAGTCCTCGTTCGATAAAGCTTTTCATCATCAAAACGATACATGGGCATTTGCTCACGTTCATTTTAATAATAAGCTAACTAATTTAAGTGGAGCTGCTATGCAGGATGAAGTAAATTCTGACCTCAGCAGTAACCCGGATGTGGCGGTATCGAGACTAATGTGCCCACGTAAGCTGGCTAAAAATACTGCGTTTACAGCCTTCGTTATACCTGCATTTGAAACCGGCAGGCTTGGTGGTTTGGGAATCGACACGGCGGGAATTCCGGCCCAAAGACCTTCGTGGCATAAAGGAGCGATGCCAGGTGCGGGAACCAGGCCCTTCGATTTTCCGGTTTATTATCAATGGAACTTCCGCACCGCAGATTTCGGCGATTTTGAAAGTCTTGTTACAATGCTCAAACCCATCATCATGGATGCTGATTCGGGCAAAATGCCTATGGATATCCAGGATCCGGGATTTAATATGAACCCGGTGAATGATGGCACTAAAGTAATTGGAATGGAGGCGGCCTTAAAGCCACCAAATTTTGAACCCGATAAATGGCCAACTAACGGAGGCACAAACGCAGATGATATAGCAACGGTTGATAAATTAAGAGAACTCCTCAATATGTCTGCCGATCTGGTGGACAAGAACGCAGTAATTGCAAGCAAGAATCCATTTTATAATACAAACATCGGGGAGGATCCCTTCCTGGTTCCGCCGGTATATGGCGTTTGGCATGCGCTCGTTTCGAAATTGGGAGATGGTTCCAATCCTCCCTGGATTGAAGAATTAAACCTTGATTTTAGAAACAGGGGCGCAGCAGGGTTGGGGGTGAAGGTGGTACAAAAGCACCAGGACGATTTTATGAACCGTGCGTGGCAGCAGGTTAACAAAGTGAACGATGCCAATAAAAAGATACAGGAAACTCTGTTGGCGCAGGCAGTTACAAAGTGTGTTTTCAAAAAACATATTATTAACGCAGGAAATGATAAAGCCGTAATGCTTACGCATTCTGTTCAGCATTTAATAAAAAATGTAGCTAACACGCAAACATTACAACAGGATTTCATCAACAGTCGCATTCCCTACGCATCTAAAACAGCCAGCTTCCGCAAAATATCCAGGCCTAACAGCAAAATAGCTAAGGTCAGTGCTACTACATCGGGCGTGGCATCGCTTGTAAAATTAAATAATGTTATACAGCGTTTTAATATAGAAGATGAAACACAGGTAACGGCGGTAACTGCCGCAAAATTAAAACAGGCACCGATTGCAGCACTCGATACTACGAGTATCAACACGGCCATCACAGATGCAATATCAAATTATAAAGCCAGCACCAGCGATCTTGCTAAAGATGCTTTTGTAAAAATGATTGAAGATGATGTAATAACCGCAAATGCTTCATTGAGCCTGGCTCAATTGTTAACTGCGGTAAACAACCAGAATATAAGTGACGTTGCGGTTAAGAATATTGTAATTGATCTGGTAAACAATATTGTGGCCGCAAGTCTCCCGGTTCATAAGGATGGGTTCGGCCAGGTAACCATTCAATTGAATAATGCAAAATTCAAAGAAATATTTGGGGACGGAATTCATGCAAAGAATTACAATGATGTTATTCTGAAAGATGATTCAGACCTTTCTAAAGTTAGCATTAAATCTATGACCACGCAAAACGATGTGCTTGCCTTAAAGAGTTCGTTTACCGATTTCACCAACATTTTAGATACATTACCGCAGGTAACGCCGGTGCCTTCATTTGCTAATGCCGCAACGGTGTCTTCACACATCTTTCAAAAATTAGATCCGGCGTTTACGTTTGCTAATAAGTTAATGGCCACGATACGGATATTAAAAAACGGCGCTTATGTTCCTTTACCACAGTTGAAACCAATTATGGCATATCCTGAATTTACAGAAGCCGTCTATACCTACCTGTTAGAACTCTCCAAAAATTTTATTTTACCTAACATAGATAAGCTGCCGGATAATTCTATTACGCTTCTTGAAAACAACCAATCATTTATAGAAGCATTTATGGTAGGCATGAATCATGAAATGGCAAGGGAACTTTTATGGAACGAGTATCCAACGGACCAACGTGGTTCTTACTTCAGGCAGTTTTGGAATATTGATGACAGCCTTTTTCCTTTAGATCCGGATCCTGAAAAAGACAAAGAGATGAAACTCGATATCAGGAAGATAAATACCTGGAGCGCAAAACTTGGTGGCAATAGCCCACGACCACTGTCTGCCAATTTGGTTTTAGTGATACGCGGGCAGTTGTTCAAAAAATATCCAAACACAATGGTATTTGCGCAACAGGCTCAATATGATAGCTCTGATGCATCGAAACCGCGACTATTAAAAGATGGAATCGATCCAACCAAGGACGAAACGAAGTTTCCTTTATTTAAGGCAGAGATTGATCCTGACATAACGTTATTTGGTTTTTCATTAAGTGAGGAACAGGCACGCGGAGACAGGATTACCCAACCGCACGGATCTACCGCAGGTAAAGACCCGGGTTGGTTTTTTGTGTTAAAAGAACGGCCGGGCCATGTGAGGTTTGGGCTCGATGATTATACTGATGAACATGGCAACACTGATGTGATGCCGACGGGAAACCCGGCAACATGGGATGACCTTGCATGGGAATATTTGGTAAACAGCAAAGCGGATCTCGAAACCTATCATATCACTTTTAATAAAAATATAGTAATACAGAATACTGCCAACCAACCTCTGTGGAATAGTAATTCAGCAGACATGGCGGCAATCTTATTCCAGGACCCGGTATTGTTTGCAAGGCACGCTGCAGAAATGTTGCCTGAAACTTAATGTATTTAATTGAACGATTATGTCAACGATTCATGCACAAGTAGAAGATCCCCGCTTAAACGATATACGAAACAGTATTGCGCAACATACTGATGCCATTCCTTTTTTGTTACTACCTGTACGGACAGAAACAAGATTCATGCAGGTGTCAAAACAATCGTTGCAGGTAACTGCCACAATTGAATCCGTTTTGGAAGGAATGGCTTTTGTGCAAATAGAAGCTATTAACACGCAGGGGAGCCTAACGGGAGATAATATACGCAGTTTAACCACAGATGCAACGGGATTAATAACTCCAATACAATCTTTAGGTGTTATCTCCATTAAAGAAAAAGGATGGCTGAAACAATTGTTTGGCGATATGCAAAAAGATATGCAACTGGTAGTTACCGCTTCACAGGCCACTTTTCCGCCGGACAGCCAGAAATTAAATGCCGCCATCACTCAATTAAGCAACGCAGTTAACGGGACAAAGATCATTGATCTTAGTGCTATTGAGCCCGCGAGAATGTTGCTTGACGCTTTTACTAACGTGGATACTACGTTACAAATATTAAATGGCGTTAATAAAAAGAAACCGCCTTACACTGATATTAAAAACAAGAAGGATTTATATACCTATATAATAAAAACTTTAAACGATATAAAAAGTTTTTATGAAAGTGTTGATGCTAAAACCAAAGCGCTGCAGTATATAGGAAAAACACAAAGAACCAGGATCCAACAACTCCAGGCCGACATACAGGGCCAGTTGAATAACCTTGTGGCCTCTATAGATAAACTACATCCTGATGCTGCCTGGAAAAAATTTGTACAGGAAAAAGTTCAAACGCTTGTAACTGAAATTATCAGCCTGAGCAACGCATTTACAACTACAACACTTCCTTTACTCAATAATCTGCCGGGACCACCGGCCATGCAAACAGGTGATGTTTATTTTAGCGGCATTAAGGCATTGGTAAAAATCAAAAGATTTAATCAACAGCAAAGCCAGAAATATAATGTGATAAAAAGATACAAGACCTATCTCGAACCACGCATCACTTCCCTGGCTAAAACAATACAATCGCCCATCCCGGAATCGCAGCCGGGGCAGATACAAACCTTACAGAATTTATTTGCATCGATCAATACAGAAGTGCAAAAATCAGTAACCCGCATCAACAATTATGCAGCAGCAAATAAATCACAAAGCACAGGTAAAACTATCATTGGTAATTATTTTAATCAAAGCGTAGTCAGCGTTATTGGTGGCTTCGCAGGCGTTGGAAATAATTTTCCAAAACCGGTTTACACACCTGCTCCGCCGCAGGTAATTAATCAATTATGGGTGCGCATTTATCCGGATGATATTTTCGTAATGACTCATGAAGAAGCATTAACTGCCAGTGAACAAGATGCAGGTAAGCAATTCTGGAAATTTTGGTGGGCAGCAGGAGGAGACAAGGATTTACAAATGGCTGCATGGCAAACATTATGCACAGCCCTGGGAATAAATCGTGCTTCATGGGTGGCAAGGGCGTTGAATCCGGGGACTATTCCGAAAAATAACCAGGTGCTGCACCTAAGCCCTTCAACAAAAATTTTAGATGCTACCAAAATACTTGCCGCTGTTAATACCGGCCTTAAAAATTTGCCGCTGAATGGTACAGCAACTGATATATTGAAAGCAGCTTCATCTCAGAATTTGATAGCTTTTCTAACGGGCAATCTTGGTAAAATCCTTACCGTTACTACCTCTTTAAAGGAAGAACAGGA